>NZ_JASCOO010000013.1:0-74791 GCF_029959485.1 Stenotrophomonas sp. PS02301 | reverse complement strand
GAATGCCTGTTTGGGGCTTAAAAATAAACGACGGCCCCCCACCCCGGTCGGTGCGGGCCGCGGGCCGGCACGGTCAGCGTCAACACTCCGGCACCGGGATGGGCGTCGTGCTTTGCGGGTCGCCGCGTTCCACTGCGCGCCTTGAATCGCCCCGCCCCTGCCGCCACTCTATGACTTCGCTCGGACGCCGCGCAATCACCCTGCCAGCGTCCCGCCCTACCTTCTATTGCGAGCTTACATGAGCAACTCCAAGCACTCCCGCCTGTTGATCCTTGGTTCCGGCCCGGCCGGCTGGACCGCCGCCGTCTACGCCGCGCGCGCCAACCTCAAGCCCGTCGTGATCACCGGCCTGCAGCAGGGCGGCCAGCTGATGACCACCACCGAGGTGGACAACTGGCCTGGAGATGCGCACGGCCTGATGGGCCCGGACCTGATGACGCGCATGCAGGCGCACGCCGAGCGCTTCGAGACCGAGGTCATCTTCGATCACATCCACACCGCCGATGTCTCCCAGCGCCCGTTCAAGCTGATCGGTGACAGCGCCGAGTACACCTGCGATGCCCTGATCATCGCCACCGGCGCCACCGCCAAGTACCTGGGCATCCCCAGCGAAGAGGCCTTCAAGGGCCGCGGCGTGTCGGCCTGCGCCACCTGCGATGGCTTCTTCTACCGTGACCAGGACGTGGTCGTGGTCGGCGGCGGCAACACCGCCGTGGAAGAGGCCCTGTACCTGTCCAACATCGCCCGCAAGGTCTACCTGGTCCACCGCCGCGACACCCTCAAGGCGGAAAAGATCATGCAGGACAAGCTGTTCGCCAAGGTCGCCGCCGGCAAGATCGAGACCGTGTGGCACCACCAGGTGGACGAAGTACTGGGCAACGAGGCCGGCGTGACCGGTGTGCGCGTCAAGTCCACGCTGGACGGCAGCACCCGTGACATCGAGGCCCATGGCTTCTTCGTGGCGATCGGCCACCACCCCAACACCAGCCTGTTCGATGGCCAGCTGACCATGAACAACGGCTACCTGGACATCCGCTCGGGCCTGGGCGGCAACGCCACCCAGACGTCGGTGGAGGGCGTGTTCGCCGCCGGCGACGTGGCCGACCAGCACTACCGCCAGGCGATCACCTCGGCCGGCTTCGGCTGCATGGCCGCGCTGGATGCCGAGCGTTATCTGGATGCGAAGGGTCAGGCGAGCTGATCTGCCGCCCGTATCGCGCAGCACACGAAGGCCGGTGAATCATTCACCGGCCTTTTTACTGACCGGTACGTTCCGCACGCCCTGCGCCCGTCCCGCCTGCTCTATCCTCTGCCCATGCCCGATCCACGTTTCCTGCATCGCCTGTCCGATGTCCCCGCCGCTGCCTGGGACGCCCTGCACGACGGCCGCAACCCGTTCCTGTCGCATGCCTTCCTGGCTGGTCTGGAAGAACACGGTTGCCTGCGCCCGGAGTGGGGCTGGCGGCCGCGCCACTTCACCCTGTGGGACGGGGACACCCTGGTCGCGGCGATCCCCGGCTACCTCAAGGACAACTCCCACGGCGAGTTCGTGTTCGATCACGCCTGGGCCCACGCGTACGCCCAGCACGGGCTGGACTACTTCCCCAAGTGGCTGGGCGCGGTGCCGTATTCGCCGGTCACCGGCCCGCGTTTACTTGCCGGCACCACGGAGGATCGTGGCGCGCTGCTGGCAACGCTGGCGGGCGAAGTGGCACGCCTGGGCTGGTCCTCGGCCCACATCAACTTCCACCCCGCCGATGAAGACCCGGCCTTCAGCCCGGACTGGCTGCTGCGCGAGGACATCCAGTTCCAGTGGCACAACCCCGGAAGCTGGGAGACCTTCGACGACTTCCTCGGCGCGATGGACCACAAGCACCGCAAGAACATCCGCCAGGAACGCGCCAAGCTCGGGCGCAGCGGCGTCACGTATCGCATCGTGCATGGCGATGAGGCGACCGAGGCCGACCTGCGCGCCATGCATGGCTTCTACCTGCAGACCTTCGCCGAGTACGGCAACTCGCCCGCGCTCACGCTCCCGTTCCTGCAGCATCTCGCCCGCACGATGCCGCGCGCGCTGGTGGTCTTCCTGGCGGTGCTCGATGGCGAGCCGGTCGCCGGCGCGCTGTGCCTGCGCGGTGCGGACACGCTCTATGGGCGGTACTGGGGCGGTGCCACCCTGCCCGGCCTGCATTTCGAGACCTGCTATTACCAGGGGATCGCCTACTGCCTGCGCGAAGGACTGGCCCGCTTCGAGCCCGGCGCCCAGGGTGAGCACAAGCTGGCGCGCGGCTTCCTGCCGCACCGGGTGCGCAGCCGGCACTGGATAGCCGAGCCGGCCTTCGCCGAGGCACTGATCGCGTGGTGCGCACAGGAACGTGCCGAGGTCGCCCACTACGCACGTGTACTGGCCTCGCACAGTCCGTTCAAGGCCGACCCGGCATGACCCGCCGGCTTCCCTGGCGCCTGGACGACGCGCCGGACGCCCCCTTCCCGCCCGCCGAGACCGCCCTGCGCGATCCCGACGGCCTGCTCGCCCTCGGCGGCGACCTCTCGCCGGTGCGGCTGCTCAATGCCTATGCCGGCGGCATCTTTCCGTGGTTCTCCGAAGGCCAGCCGCTGCTGTGGTGGTCGCCGGACCCGCGCATGGTGTTCCGCACCGACGGCGTGCACCTGTCCAGCCGCTTTCGCCGCTCGCTCCGGCAGAGCCGCTGGACGCTACGCGCCGATACGTGTTTTGAGCGGGTGATCGATGCCTGCGCGGCCAGCCCGCGCCCTGGCCAGGACGGCACCTGGATCACGCGCGACATGCGCGATGCGTATGTCGAGCTGCACCGGCTCGGCTTCGCTCACTCGGTGGAGGTATTCGATGGCGATGCCTTGGTCGGCGGCATCTACGGGGTGGCGATCGGGCGGATGTTTTTCGGGGAAAGCATGTTCAGTGCGGCATCGGGCGGCTCCAAGGTCGCCCTGGCCGGGCTGGCCCATCGGCTGGCCAGCTGGGGGTGGCCGCTGATCGATGCGCAGGTCGAAAATGACCATCTGCTGCGCATGGGCGCTGAGCACTGGCCCCGGCAGCGCTTTCTCGCGCTGGTCCGTGAACAGGCCCTACAGCCAGCCGCCGCAGGCGATTGGGGGGATATGTTCGGCACGCTGGCCGCCGCCGACATCGCTGATCCGGACCGGCCTTAACCAAAACTTTGCATCAAACGCCCGACGCGCGTAAAATGCCCGCTCTTCAGGCCAGCTCGGCCGGTTACAGAACTGCACAGGACTACATGTCGAAAGACGACTCCATCGAGTTCGAAGGCACCGTCAGCGAGACGCTGCCGAACACCACTTTCCGCGTACGACTGGAAAATGGGCATGAAATCATCGCCCACATCTCCGGCCGCATGCGCAAGAACTACATCCGCATCCTGACGGGCGACCGCGTCAAGGTCGAAATGACCCCGTACGACCTGACCAAGGGTCGCATCACCTACCGCATGAAATAAGCGGTCCGGGGGTTGTTCCCGCCAGAAGGCCAGCCAGGTGCTGGCCTTTTCGCGTGGGCGGCATTCAGCCGGCAGCGGCCTTACCCTGCCAAGCGGCACCCTGACCCAGTGCACCCTGACGTCGGTCAGGATGCCTTGATGCAGATTCGCTCCGGCCTGCAAGCAGCCACGCTGGCGGTCGATCCAATCCGGATCACGACCCGATGGCCCCGCCATGAAGTACCTGTCTCCCCTGCTCCTGATCACCTGTCTGGCCGCCGCGTCGGCCCAGGCCGCCGAACCCACCGTCCCCGGCGACTGCATCACGCTCTCTGCCGATCAACAGCTGGTACGCAACAGGGCTGACCGCGATGTGCTGCTGCGCAATGGCGCCCAGCACTACCTGGTGCGCTTCGAACGCTCCTGCAGCAGCGCCGCGATGTCGCCGAAACTCGCCTTCGTCACGCCTGGCCGGGAGGGCCAACTCTGCGGCGCAGGGGCCAGCAACCTGCGTACCAATGCACAGAGCTGCGCGATCAGTGCCGTTGATCCGATCACCGCCGAAGAATTCACACGTAAGGCACGCGCGCGCCAGTGATCGGCCACGCACCCACGCCCGCGTAAACAAAAGCCCCCTTTCGGGGGCTTTTGTATTCATCTCGACAGCACCTGCCGCCCGATTACACCGTGGCCGGCAACAGACGCTCCGGTTCGGCCTCGGTCTCGACAAACAGCTGGTCGTCGCGGACGTCGATGCTGACCTTGCCACCGTTGACCAGCTTGCCGAACAGCAGCTCGTCGGCCAGCGGACGCTTGATCTTGTCCTGGATCACGCGCGCCATCGGGCGGGCACCCATCAGCGGGTCGAAGCCATGGTGGGCCAGCCAGTCGCGCGCGGTCGGGGTGGCCGACAGGCTGACGTGCTTTTCCTGCAGCAGCATTTCCAGCTCGATCAGGAACTTGTCCACCACGCGCAGGATGTGCTCGAAGCCCAGCGCCTGGAACTGCACGATCGCATCCAGGCGGTTGCGGAACTCCGGCGTGAAGCTCTTGCGGATGACTTCCATCGCGTCGGTGGCATGGTCCTGGCGGGTGAAGCCGATCGAACGCCGCGAGGCCTGGGCCGCGCCGGCATTGGTGGTCATCACCAGCACCACGTTCTTGAAGTTCGCCTCACGGCCATTGGTGTCGGTCAGCACGCCTCGGTCCATGACCTGCAGCAGGATGTTGAAGATGTCCGGGTGGGCTTTTTCCACCTCGTCCAGCAGCAGCACGCAATGCGGGGTCTTGACGATCTTCTCGGTCAGCAGACCCCCCTGGTCGAACCCGACGTAGCCCGGGGGAGCACCGATCAGGCGGCTGATCGAGTGCGACTCCATGTATTCGCTCATGTCGAAGCGGACCAGCTCGATGCCCAGCTGCAGCGCAAGCTGCTTGGTCACCTCGGTCTTGCCCACGCCGGTCGGGCCGGAGAACAGGAAGTTGCCGATCGGCTTTTCCGGATTGGCCAGGCCCGAGCGGGCCAGCTTGATCGCCGAGGACAGCGTCTCGATGGCCGGGTCCTGGCCGAAGATCACCATCTTCAGGTTGCGCTCCAGATGCTGGAGCACGTCCTTGTCGGTCGCGCTGACCTGCTTGGCCGGGATGCGGGCCATCTTGGCGACGATGGTCTCGATCTCCTCGATGTCGATCAGTTCCTTGCGCTCACCGTCCGGCAGCAGGCGCTGGCGGGCACCGGCTTCGTCGATCACATCGATCGCCTTGTCCGGCAGCAGGCGGTCGTTGATGTGCTTGACCGACAGATCCACCGCGGCCTGCAGCGCGTCATCGGCGTAGGTCACGCCGTGGTGCGCTTCGTACTTGGGCTTGAGGCCCTGCAGGATCTCGTAGGTTTCGCCCACGGTCGGCTCGACGATGTCGATCTTCTGGAAGCGGCGGGCCAGGGCCCGATCCTTCTCGAAGATCCCGCGGTATTCCTGGAAGGTGGTCGAGCCGATGCAGCGCAGCTCGCCCGAGGCCAGGGCCGGTTTGATCAGGTTGGAGGCATCCATGGTGCCGCCCGAGGCGGACCCGGCGCCGATGATGGTGTGGATCTCATCGATGAACAGCACCGCGTTGGGCAGCTTCTTCATCGCGGTCAGCACGCCCTTCAGGCGCTTCTCGAAATCACCGCGGTACTTGGTCCCGGCCACCAGGGCGCCCAGGTCCAGCGAATAGATCACCGCATCGGCGAGCACGTCCGGCACGGAGCCTTCCACGATGCGCTTGGCCAGGCCTTCGGCGATCGCCGTCTTGCCCACGCCGGCCTCGCCCACGTACAGCGGGTTGTTCTTGCGGCGACGGCACAGGACCTGGATGGTGCGCTCGATTTCATCGGCACGGCCGACCAGCGGGTCGATCTTGCCGTTGCGGGCCTGCTCATTGAGGTTGCTGGCGAACTCGGCCAGGGCATCGCCCTTGCCTTCGCCCTCGGCACCCTCGGCACGGCCCTCGCCATCGGCGGCAGGAGGCACTTCGCCCTCCTCGCCCAGCTTGGCGATGCCGTGGGAAAGGTAATTGACGATATCCAGCCGGGTGACGTCCTGCTGGTTGAGGTAGTACACGGCATGCGAGTCCTTCTCGCCGAAGATCGCCACCAGTACGTTGGCGCCGGTGACTTCCTTCTTGCCCGAGGACTGCACGTGGTACACCGCGCGCTGCAGCACGCGCTGGAAGCCCAGCGTCGGCTGGGTATCGCGCCCATCATCTTCGGCCAGGCGCGAGACCGAAGCCTCGATGGCCTGTTCCAGTTCCTGGCGCAGGCGGTCGGCATCCGCGCCGCAGGCCTTGAGGACGGCCTGGGCGGACGGGTTGTCGAGCAGTGCCAACAGCAGGTGTTCCACCGTCATGAATTCATGCCGGGCCTCACGGGCGCGCTTGTAGCACTGTCCGATGGTGTGTTCGAGGTCTTTACTGAACATGATTAACTCCGGCGGCAGTTAGGAACAATATGCGGCCAACCTTCACGATTTCCATCACCCTAGCGGATCAGTGCGTTCAGACGGCGTTAGCACTTGCCTGATCGCGCCCGTCCATTCGACGAGCCTCCATCATGCACGAACTTCCGGCCACGAAATGGCAGCTTCACCGTGATGGCGATGTCACGGCCAGCCAAGGGTGGTGCAGCGACAGCCGGTGGCGCGGAGAAGGGCGTGGCGCGCGTGCCATGGTTGGACCGCCAGGACGGGCTTGGCAACAGGCCCGGCGCAGGGCCACGCCGGCCGCTGCGGGCCGGATGTCATTGTGGGTGGAACAGTGCGGATCGCGGGCACACGCAGTGCAGGCCCGCCAGAACGTCAGCCGCTGGCCTTTTCCATCGTGCACAGCAGCGGATGCTGGTTCATGCGCGAGAACTCGTTGACCTGGGCCACCTTGGATTCGGCGACCTCGCGGGTGAACACCCCGCACACGCCGCGGCCGCGGGTATGCACGTGGAGCATCACCTGGGTGGCCTGGTCCAGATCCATCGAGAAGAAATGCTGCAGGACCGTCACCACGAAATCCATCGGGGTGTAGTCGTCGTTCAACAGCATCACCTGGTACATCGGCGGCGGCGCGACCTCAGGGCGTGCAGGCTCAAGCAGCACGCCATGGTCGTGATGAGTTTCGTGGGAAGTCTCGCGGGGCATCCCCACATTATAGGGCTCCAGCCCCCGGATTGGACGTTGCCCCCTGCCGCCCTTCACAATCTGCACTCTCCAACCAGACCTTCACAGGGATTTCATGAAAAGGATTGCTGCCGCACTGCTGCTGGCCGTGACTGCCACCGGCGCCCATGCGGCCGAGCCGGACAAGGCGGTCGGGCGTGCCCTGGACACGCTGAAGTACACCTACGAGGTGGACGAAGACGGCGACTACAAGATGGTCTTCGACATGGATGATGGCCGCAGCCAGCTGGCCTTCGTGCGCTCCACCGTCGAGGAATTCGGCAAGCACAAGATCCGTGAGATCTGGTCGCCGGCCTACAATTCGCCGGGCAAGCAGTTCCCCGCCGCCGTCGCCAACCGCCTGCTCGAAGACTCGCAGGATGCCAAGATGGGTGCGTGGGTGAAGCAGGACCAGCTGGCGATGTTCGTGGTCAAGGTCGATGCCACCGCCACCCCGGAACAGCTCAGCGACGCCATCGATGCGGCCGTCCGCACCGCCGATGCGATGGAGCTCGAACTGACCGAGCAGGACGAATACTGAGGTGAATGCCGTGCAGGAACCGCGCTGGACGCCCCATGTCACCGTGGCCACCGTGGTGGTGCGTGATGGGCGTCTGTTGCTGGTCGAGGAGGCGATCGACGGGCGCCAGGTGCTGAACCAGCCCGCTGGGCACCTGGAGCCGGACGAATCGCTGGCGGCCGCCGCCGTACGCGAAACGCTGGAAGAGACCGGCTGGACGGTGCGCCTGAGCGCCTTCATCGGTACCTACCAGTGGACCGCCCCGGATGGCACGCCGTTCCTGCGCTTTGCCTACGCGGCCGAACCGGTGTCGCACGATCCCGGCCGGCCGCTGGACGACGGCATCCTGCGCGCGCTCTGGCTGACCCCGGCCGAGCTGAAGGCCGATCCCGGCCGCCTGCGCAGCCCGCTGGTCTGGCAGGTGGTCGCCGATTACCTGGCAGGCCAGCGCCACCCGCTCTGCATCGTCAAGGAGGCTGCATGAGCACCCCGCGCATCATGGTGGGCGTCTCCGGCGGCGTGGACTCCTCCGTCGCGGCCTGGCGGCTGGTCCAGCAGGGCGAGCCCGTAGCCGGGCTGTTCATGCAGAACTGGGCCGATGACGGCAGCGGCGATTGCCGCGCCGAAGATGACCGCCGCGATGCCGTGGCCGTCTGCGGCCTGCTCGGCATCCCGTTCCACTTCCGCGATTTCTCCAGCGAGTACTGGCAAGGGGTGTTCGAGCACTTCCTGGCCGAGTACGCCGCCGGCCGCACGCCCAATCCGGACGTGCTGTGCAACCGCGAAGTGAAGTTCAAGCATTTCCTCGATGCCGCGCGTGAGCTCGGCGCCGAGCGCATCGCGACCGGGCATTACGCCCGCATCGCGCAGGCCGGCGGCCGCTGGGCACTGCTGCGCGGTGCCGACCGCAGCAAGGATCAGAGCTACTTCCTGCACCAGCTGGGCCAGCAACAGCTGGCCGCCACGCTGTTCCCGATCGGCGATCTGCAGAAGAACGACCTGCGCCGGATCGCCCGCGACGCGCGCCTGCCGACCCACGCCAAGAAGGATTCCACCGGGATCTGCTTCATCGGCGAACGCGACTTCCGCGAGTTCCTCGGCCGCTATCTGCCGGCGAAAACGGGCGAGATCCGCGATCCGGATGGCGCCCTGATCGCCGAACATCCCGGCGTGTTCTATTTCACGCTCGGCCAGCGCGAGGGCCTGAACATCGGCGGCGTGCGAGGCCGGCCGGCGGCGCCGTGGTACGTGGTCGGCAAGGATGTCGCCAGCAACGTGCTCTACGTGGACCAGGACCGCGAGAGCCCGTGGCTGCAGTCCACCCGGCTGCACTCCGAGGCCGCCCACTGGATCGCCGGCGCCCCGCCCGCGCGCCGGTTCGAGTGCACCGCCCAGACCCGCTACCGTCAGCCCGACGAGCCGTGCACCGTCACGGTGCGCGACGATGGCACCCTGGAGGTGCGCTTCGCCCGCCCGCAGCGTGCCGTCACCCCCGGTCAATCGTTGGTGTTGTATGACGATGAGGTCTGCCTCGGCGGCGCCGTCATCGCCGCCACCGATGCCCCCCTGGAACAGCGCCTTCGCGCCACCCCTTCTCCTTTCGAGGTATCTGCTGCATGAGTTTTTCCGTCGACGACCGCGTTCTTGCTCTGGCCGGCATCGCCCAGGCCCTGCAGCAGGTCCGCCGCATCGCCGAAACCGGCCACTCCGAAGCCGCCGTGGTCCGCACCGCGGTGGAGAGCGTGTTCCGCATTGACGCGGCCAGCCCGCAGGAGATCTACGGCAGTGCCAGCAATGTCGCCCCCGGGCTGCGCCTGCTGCACAACTACCTGAGCAGCCAGGGGCAGGACGAGCACCTGCCTCGCCTGGCCTTGTCCGTGCTGCAGCTGGAGCGCCGGTTCGTGCGTGAGAACGAGATCGTGGCCAAGGTCAGCACCGGCATCGAGCGCGCCCAGGCCCAGGCCAGCGAACTCGGCGACAGCGCCCACCCGGATGTGCTCGCCGCGCTGGGCGGCCTGTACGCAGACACCATCAGCAACCTCAAGCCGCGCGTGATGGTCCAGGGCAATCCGCACTACCTCGGCCAGGCCGGCGTGGTCGCCGAGATCCGCGCCCTGCTGCTGGCGGCGGTCCGCTCGGCGGTGCTGTGGCGCCAGACCGGCGGCCAGTACTGGGATTTCCTGTTCTCCCGCAAAACAATGCTCGAAGCGGTCGCGCGCCAGCTCCGCTGAGCCGCCGTGGAGGGGCCGCCGACGGGATCGGCGGCCCAGCGTTGTGCCCCTTGGATCGAGGCAAGTGCGTATCGACGGGCGGAAAAATCATGAGGACGGCTAAAGCAAACCGGGGTACGGCCGATACAGCATCCGTGCACCTCCCCGAGAACGTCCATGTACTCACGCCTCTTCATTCGTCTGGCCGCCCCCCTGGTCCTGACCCTTCTGCTTCCCTTTGCCATCGGCTTCGAGTGGCCCGCCGCCCTGCGTTGGGCGATCCTGAGCACGATGACGCTCAGCTGGCTCGGGTTTGCCTGGTGGAGCGCCCGCGCCCAGACCCAGCGTTCGCCTGAGCAGGCCCGCATCCTGCGCGAGCAGGACCAGTTGCTGACCGAGCTGCGCTCGTTTGTCGGCAACGAAATCGAGGGCTCGCGTGGCGAAGTCGAACGTGCCCGCGATCTGATCCGTCATGCGGTCGGTGGCCTGGGCAGCAGCTTCGATGCCATGAACCGCAAGTCGCGCCAGCAGAGCCAGGCTCTGGCCCGCATCGTCGACCGCGCCGGTGACGAAGGTGGCGCCGGCGTCGACGTGGCCCGTTTCGCCCAGCATGCCAGCCACCGCATGGAGCAGCTGGTCGAGGCGCTGGAGCAGGTCAGCGGCCAGAGCAGCACCACCGTGCAGCACATCGACCAGATGGCGCAGCACCTGGATGGCATCTTCGCGCTGCTGGAAGACGTCAAGTCGATCGCCGACCAGACCAACCTGCTGGCCCTGAACGCTGCCATCGAGGCCGCGCGTGCCGGTGAAGCCGGCCGCGGTTTCGCGGTGGTCGCCGATGAAGTCCGCAATCTGTCCGAGCGCTCCACCACCTTCAACGAGCAGATCCGCAAGCTGGCCCACAGCTCCAAGGACGCCATCGCCAAGGTGCGCGAGACCGTCTCGCATATGGCCTCCCGCGATATGGACCGCTCCCGCGAAGCGCGCCATGAAGCGGCGCAGATGCTGGACAACGTGGCCCAGATCAACGCATCGCTGGGTGACGGCATGCGCGAGATCTCCGAGTGCGGTCGCGCCATCGACAGCAGCGTCGCCGAAGCCGTGCGTGCCCTGCAGTTCGAGGACATTGCCACCCAGGCCCTGGGCGGCGTGCACACCCACCTGGATCGCCTGACCGCGATCAACCGCGAAGCGGTGGCCCTGCAGGAACTGCTGCACCGCAGTGGCGGCGTGTTCGACGAAGAAGTCGTGACCGCCCTGCAGCGCACCGGCACCCGCCTGCGCGACATGCGCACCGAGTGGGAGCGCCCGCCGCACAAGGCCGTTGCCCAGCAGAGCATGGCGGCCGGCGCGGTCGAGCTGTTCTGATCCAGCGGTACCGTGCCCCTCCCGGCACACCCTGCGGCCCCGGTTTACCCCGGGGCCGTTGTGCTTGTACTACCCGCCTTGGCTGCAGATGATTACCTGATGTTGAACGCGTCCATGCTGTCCGTTGCATCTGTTGTCCCCGCCGAGCTGGAGCCGGCGGTGCCGGGCAGTGACGCCGTCACGCTCGCTGCCGAACCTGCCACTGCGGCAACGCCACTGCAGGGCCGCGCCCTGATCGCCCGGCTGGAGCAGCTTGCCCAGCAGGAGCTGGCGCAGCTGGCCAAGCGACCCTCGCCCGCCCTTGCCGCACTGCCACCCGCCATCGACCCTGCCCTCGCCGGCCTGGCCTGGGATCTGGGCTTGAGCGGTGATGATCTTGGTGCTGCTGCGCGCTGAAGGCGCGGCATCCGCCACGCCCCCCGATCAGCCTGTATCGACGCAGTTGCCGGCGCACAATTGCTCCGTCGCGGATCCGCGAAAGGCATTCAACATGGATATCCTCCCGCCTTGCCTGGCGTGAGCCTGCCGATGCGCGACTACTACCGGATCGAATGCTGCACAGCCGAACGTAAACGTACGCTCGGCTATTGCTGCCTGCCCATCCCGTTGTGAGACACGCTGGTGGCGAGGATCGACTGCAAGGCCCGCCGCGGCGAGGGTCGATTGCAGGTGGGCGCTCCACCGCTTTGCCGCGTTCAATGGATGTGAGGCTGGCGACGCCGTTGGCACCCCCGCCTGACGCACCGTGTCAGGTCAGGCGGGCAGCCCCGCACAGGGCGACGTCGGCCGCCCTCAAACGCTTTGCGTCACCGCCGCATAACTCTCGCGTGGCGGCGTCTGGGTGCCCAGCTTCAACCACTGCGCCAGATCACGCGGCGCCAGCGGCCGCGAGTACAGGTAACCCTGGATCTCATCGCAGCCCTGGCGGCGCAGCATCGCCTCTTCCTGCTCGGTCTCCACACCTTCGGCCACGACCTTCATGCCCAGCGCGTGGCCCAGGTGCACGATCGCCTGGGTTACTTCGGCGGTGCCGGCATCGTGCAGCATGCCCTGCACGAAGCTGCGGTCGATCTTGAGGCGGCCGACCGGGAAGCGGTTGAGATAATGCAGGTTCGAGAAACCGGTGCCGAAATCGTCCACGGCCAGCGGCACGCCGTGCCGTTCCAGCACATCGAAGCAATGACGCAGCACCTCGGTGTCACGGATCAGTGCGGACTCGGTCAGCTCCAGCTCGAGGCGCTGCGGCGGCCAGCCGTGGGCGTGGCAGATGTCGATCACGCGCTCGGCAAAACCGCGGTCGCGCAGCTGCACGGCTGAAACGTTCACCGCCACGCGATCGAACTGCAGGCCGGCAGCATCCCACGCGGCGGCTTGGCGGCAGGCTTCGGCCAGCACCCAGTCACCAATCCGGACGATCTCGCCGCACTTTTCGGCAATCGGGATGAACTCGGCCGGGCTGCAGTAGCCGATGCCGGGGCGATGCCAGCGCAGCAGCGCTTCGATCGCCGGGGGCTGGTCGTTCTCGGCATGCATCAGGGGCTGGTAGGCCAGGGTGAACTCTTCGCGTTCGATCGCGCCAAGCAGCGCGTGCTCGATCTCCAGCTTGCGCTGGATCTTGGCCAGCGCGTCCTGACTGTAATACTGGTACGTGTTGCGCCCGGCTTCCTTGGCCGCGTACATCGCCGCATCGGCAGCGCGCAGCAGCGATTCGAAATCCTGGCGGCTGTCGTCGAGCATCGCGATGCCGACGCTGGCGCCGACCTTCAGCGTGCTCTCGCCGCGGTGCAGTGGTTCGGCCAGCGAGGCGATCAGCTTGCGTGCCACATGCCCGGCATCTTCCGGGGCGGCCAGGTCGCGCAGCACCACGATGAACTCGTCGCCGCTGAAACGGCCGAACAGGTCGTTGTTGCGCAGGCTCTGGTGCAGGCGCGAGGCGGCCGCCTTGAGCAGCGCATCGCCGGTGGCGTGGCCGAAGGTGTCGTTGATGGTCTTGAAGCCATCCAGATCGATGAACAGCATCGCCAGCGGGCTACCACGATCGCGCGCCACCTCGATGGCGTCGGCGGTCTGCTCGCGCAGCAGCATCCGGTTCGGCAGGCCGGTGAGCAGGTCGTAATGCGCCAGCAGCTCGATGCGCTCGTTGGCTTCGCGCTCGCGGGTGATGTCACGGAACAGCACCACGAAGCGGGTCGGCAGGCCGTCGCGGCGGTCCAGTTCGATCAGCACCTGCACCCAGATGCGCAGCCCGGACTGCCGGTAGAAACAAAGATCCAGCTGCTCGGGCAGCCCGCCTTCTGCGATCCGCAGCAGCGCGGCCTCGAAGGCGTCGCGCGAGTCCTGGGTGTACAGGCTCAGTGCCTGGTCCAGGCTGATCGGCTCCTTGCGCAGGCCGTGGATGCGGTAGCACTCCTCGGTCCACTGCATGTGGCGGGTGCCCACCTCGATCTCGCAGCCGCCGATGCGGCCCAGCGCGGAGACGCGGTTGAGCAGCTCGGTGCGCCAACGGATCAGCGCATCGGTCTGGTGTTGTTCGGTGATGTTCTGGACCTGGCCGAGCAGGCGCTGGATCCGCCCGTCCGGCCCGATCAACGGCTGCATCCACACGCGCAGGTGCAGCGCGCCGCCGTTGTCACGGATCAGCTCCAGCTCCAGCGTGGTGGCCGCGCCATCGCGCCACATCCGGCGCCAGGCGCCACGCAGCCGGCCGCGGGAGTGCGGCTCCAGCTGACGCAGCCAGTGGCGGCGGCCGTGCAGCGGTGCGTCACCGGTCTCCAGCAGCGCCCGGAACTCGGGCGACCACCAGAACTGGCGCGCCTCCGGATCCCACGACCAACTGCCCATGCTGGCGATCCGCTGGGCTTCGCGCAGGTGCACCTGCTGCTCGCGCAGCTGGGCTTCCATCTGCTTCTGGGCCTGGATGTCGGTATGGGTGCCGACCATGCGCAGCGGCTGGCCGTCGGCCGTGCGGGTGACCACGCGGCCGCGATCCAGCACCCAGCGCCACTCCCCGTTGGGGTGGCGGGCACGGAACTGGGTGGTATACGCCTCGCTCTCGCCGCGCAGGTGGGCATCCATCGCCATGCGCACCGCTGGCTGATCGTCCGGGTGGACGTTCTCCAGCAGCGCGCTGACACCTTCGGCGTGACTGTGTGACTCCTCGATGGGCTGGCCGTCCCAGCGCCGAGAGCGGCGCACGCTGTCACTGGGCAGATCCCAATCCCACAGCCCATGCCCGGCATGATCCAGGGCCACTTCCCAGCGGCTGCCCGCGTAGGCGGCGACCGGCTCGGGCACGCTCAGGGTGAAGGCAAGCAGGTGCCCATCCGGATCGTGCACGGCGCGCATCCAGCCATCGAAACGCCCACCGCGCCCGCCGGGAAGCTGGCAGGGCACCAGCCCGCCATCTGCGGCGAGCAGGCGCAGGTCTTCCAACACCTCCCCGTAGGCGGCGACCGTTGCAGGCAGGCCATGCTCACGCGCGGCCGGGTTGGCAGCGATCGGGCGACCGGCACGGTCGAGGATCACCAGCGCCGAGGCCAATGGGTGCTGCAGCAGACTCGCGATAATCCCTTGGTCCACGCCCTGTAACTCCGATAACGCACCCGACAACCGGGGAACGCAATCGTTAACGGCGGAGATTGCGGTTTATTGAGTTCCCTGGCGTCCTGCATCCTCGCCCGGGGCAGGTAAGATGACACTCGCCTTGTCCGATTGGCCCCGCCCTGCCCCATGTCGACCCACCTGCCAGGCCCTTCCGAACCCGCTGCCGAGACCCCGCTGGCACGCGATCTGCGCCGGGACCGCTGGCGTGTGGTCGTGGCCTACCTGGTACTGGCCATGGTGTGGATCCTGAGCAGCGACGCGGCGGTCAAGGTGGTGGCCTCGGATCTGCAGACGGCCGCGCAGTGGCAGACCCTCAAGGGCACATTCTTCGTGGTCGCCAGCGCCGCACTGATCTATCTGCTGCTGCGCCCGCTGGCCCAGCACGTGCTGCACACCCACGCGCGGCTGGAGAGTTCGGAAACGCGCCACCGGCAGATGTTCGAAGGCAATCCCGGTCCGATCCTGGTCTACGATCTGGAGTCGCTGGCCATCCTGGACGTCAACCCGGCCGCGGCCAGCTTCTTCGGCTTCAGCCGCGAGGCCTTCACCGCGATGCCGATCACCGCGCTGTGGCCGCCGGGGCACGAGGCCATGCTCGAGGCCAAGCTGGACCACATCCGCGCCAACCCCGAGCAATTGTGCGTGATCACCGCCGACCTGCGCCTGAGTGACGGCAGCGCGCGGCGGATGGAGATGCGCAGCAATTTCATCGATTACGGCGGCCGCCGCGCGCGTCTGTTGATCGCGATCGACCGCACCCGCGAAGACCAGGCCCTGTTGCGCCGCGACCAGGCGCTGGCCCGGGTGGAAGAAGCGCACGAGATGGCGCGCATCGGCGCATGGGAGATCGATCCGGCCACCGGCCTGGGACGGTACGCCAATCAGGTGTATCGCCTGCTCGGGCGGCGCGCGCCCGAAGCCCGGCGCTGGCACCGGTTCGATGAGCTGCTGGTGCCGGCCGATCCGGCCACGGCGGCGCTCAGCGAACAGCTGTTGCAGGAGATGAGCTCCGGCGAGCCCGTGCAGATCGATGTGCTGCTGCCGCTGCTGGCGATGGACGGGCGCGCCCTGATGGTGCACCTGCGCGCCGAGAGCGGCCAGGACGATGCCGGCCGGCCGCGCGTGCTGGGCACCCTGCAGGACGTCACCGAACGCGAGCAGTCGCGGCGCCTGCTGCGTGAGCGCGAAGAACAGTTCCGCGAGCTGGTGCGGGTGCTGCCCGATGGCGTGGTGATCCTGTCCGAGGAGCACGTGCTGTACGCCAATGCCTGCGCGGCCACCCAGTTCGGCTACGGCCACAACACCCTGCTCGGCGAGCCGCTGGCCGCGCTCGTCACCGACGATGACCTGCCCCGGGTGCGGGCGCAGTTGTTCGCCCAGTTGCCCCTGCAGAGCGCGGGGGCTGGCGAAGTGATCGGCATGCGCCGCTTCAACGGCCAGGCGTTCCAGGCCGGCCTGGCCGTTGGCGATGTGCGCTACGGCGGGCGCAACTGCAAATTGTTGATCGTGCGCGACCTCAGCGAGCCCGAGCGCATCCGCGAGGCACTGGAAACCAGCAACCGTGAGCTGCAGGCGATGGCCGGCCGGCTGTTTTCGCTGCAGGAGGACGAGCGCCGCGCGATCTCGCGCGATCTGCACGACGACATCGGCCAGGCGATCACCGCGATGAAGCTGTCTGCCTACGCCGCCCAGGACGAGCAGGACGCCGCCCGCCGCGATGAAGACCTGGCGCAGATCATCCAGCTGGCCGATGCGACCGTCGGCAAGCTGCGCGACATCTCCACCCTGCTGCGCCCACCGCAGCTGGATGCGCTGGGTCTGGAAGCGGCGCTGCGCTGGCAGGCCGGCGTGCTGTTCCGCTCGGCGGCGATCGAACTGCTGCCGGACATCCAGTCCCTGCCCCGGCGCCCGGCCGGCGACATCGAACAGGCGTGCTTCCGCATCGCACAGGAAAGCCTGACCAACGTGCTGCGCCATGCCCGCGCCAGCCAGGTCAACCTGCACCTGCGCGATGTGGACGACCACGGCCTGCACCTGCAGGTGCGCGACGATGGCGAGGGCTTCGACCCGGACGGCCCGCGCGGGCTGGGACTGATCGTGATGCGCGAGCGCGCGCAGAGCGTGGGTGGCACATTGCGCATCGAATCGGCGCACGGCGCCGGTACCCTGATCGACCTTTACCTGCCGTACCGCGCCACCGGCGCGACGGCTCACGACACCCTGGAACACTGAGCTCATGTGGAACCCTTCTCTGCCCCTGGTCAGCATCGAGGACGCCCCGCCCCGCCTGGGCGCCGGCAACCCCGAACTGCAGGCGATGGTGACCGAGGCCGCCTCCGGCGGCACGCCGCTGATGCTGATGCACGTGGATATCGACCACTTCGCTTCGGTCAACGAGAACATGAGCGCCGAGGTCGGCGACCAGGCGCTGGTGCTGGTCGCCCAGCGCCTGCAGCACCACCTGCGCGGGCGCGGCAAGCTGTGGCGCCACGGCAGCGATGAATTCCTGCTGGCGGTGCCGCGTACGGCCGATATGCCACTGCCCGAGGACCTGGCCGAGGAAATCCGCCAGCAACTGGAGCTGCCGCTATCGGTGCTGCCGTACACGCTGTTCATGACCGGCAAGCTGGGCGTGAGCCTGTGCCCGGAGCACGCCACCGGTGTCTCGCGCCTGCTCGACCACGCCGAAGACGCGCTGTACCAGGCCGCCCGCGAAGGCGGCAATGCGGTGCGCATCCACGCCGTGGATACGCCGTCCAGCGCGCACAGCGAGAGCATCATCGCGCGCCAGATTGTCGACGCGATCCCCAATGGCGAGCTCAAGCTGCGTTACCAGCCGCTGGTCAGCGCCCGCGACGGCCACGTGGTCGGCATGGAAGCACTGCTGCGCTGGCAATCGCCCACGCTGGGCATGCTGGTGCCGGAGCGCTTCATGCGCACCGCCGAACGCCTGGGCATCATCGTGCAGATCGGCACGTGGGTGCTGGAAGGCGCCTTGAAGCAGGCCAAGCTGTGGCGCGACCAGGGCTTCGACGATTTCACCATCGCGGTCAACGTCTCCACGCTGCAGCTGCTGCGCCCGAACTTCTTCGCCGAGGTGATGTCGCTGCTGCAGGCCGCCGGCGTGCCGGCGCACATGCTCACGCTGGAGATCAACGAAAGCGCGCTGACCAACAACGTCAACTTCGTCCACGAGACGCTGGTCAACCTGCGCAACGAAGGCATCAGCCTGAGCCTGGACAACTTCGGCACCGGTGATTCCAGCCTCAGCGCGCTGGTCCGCTACCCGGTGGACAAGCTCAAGATCGACCGCAGCTTCATCAAGAGCGCGCCGGCCGGCAACCGCGAGGCCGCTATCGCCCGCGCGATCATCGCCATGGGCCACCAACTGGGCATGACCGTGATCGCCAACGGCGTGGAATCGCAGGCCCAGCTCGGCTTCCTGCGCCGCAACGACTGCGATGTGTTCCAGGGCTATCTGTTCGGTGAGCCGATGTCGGCCGATGCAGCCGGCATGACCCTGCGCCGCCGTTACCTGCGTCCGGAGGCCTTCGCAGAAACCCGTCCGGACCGCACGCTGCTGCTGCTGGACGACGAAGAAAACGTGCTGCGTTCGCTGGTGCGCCTGTTCCGCCGCGACGGTTACCGCATCCTGGCTGCCGGCAACGTGCGCGATGCCTTTGATCTACTGGCCATCAACGACGTGCAGGTGATCCTGTCCGATCAGCGCATGAGCGACATGAGCGGCACCGAGTTCCTGGGCCGGGTGAAGATGCTCTACCCGGATACGATCCGCCTGGTGCTGTCCGGCTACACCGACCTCAACACCGTGACCGACGCGATCAACCGTGGCGCGATCTACCGGTTCCTGACCAAGCCGTGGAACGATGATGAGCTGCGCAAGCACATCCACCAGGCATTCCGCACGCATGAGGAGCAGCGCCGGGCGAACACGGCACCGGCGCCAGCGCTGCCGGCAGTCGACGCGGATTGAGGCTGCCTGAAAGCCCGCGACTGCGGGCCAGCGGCCGGCGCGACCGCTGCCGGCTCAGCGCGGCTGCTTGATCGGCAGCACCAGCCGGAACTTGGAGCCCACGCCCGGCGTGCTCTCCAGATCGATGCGGCCATGGTGCTTGTTGATGATGCTGTAGGAGATCGACAGCCCCAGCCCGGTGCCGCTGCCGACCGGCTTGGTGGTGAAGAACGGATCGAAGATGCGCTGGCGCAGGTCCGGCGAGATGCCGCCGCCGGTGTCTTCGAACTCCACCCAGACCGTGTCGCCGTCCACGCCGGTGCGCACATGGATCGTGCCGCGGTCGGCAATGGCGTGGCCGGCGTTGAGCAGCAGGTTCATGTACACCTGGTTCAACTCCGACGGCAGGCACTCCACCAGCGGCAGCTGGCCGAACTCGCGGTGCAGGGTCACCTTGTATTTGAGCTCGTTCCAGATGATGTTGATCGTGGATTCCAGGCCCGCGTGCAGGTCCACCAGCTTCCACGACTCATCCCGGCCGGAATACGAGAAGTCCTTCAGATCGCGCACGATCCGGGTCACCCGCTCGATGCCCTCGCGTGATTCGGCCATCAGCTGCGGCAGATCACGGCTGATGAAATCGATGTCGAAGCGTTGGCGGATGTCATCGATTTCCGGGATCAACGCCTTCGGATCTGGTGCCCGCAGGGCGCGCTCGTAGGCTTCGATCACGGTGAACAGGCTGCGCAGGTATTCCTGCAGGCTGCCGAGGTTGGAGTGCACATAACCGATCGGGTTGTTGATCTCGTGCGCCACACCAGCGGCGAGCTGACCGATCGAGGCCATCTTCTCCGACTGCAGCAGCTTTTCCTGGGTGCCGTTGAGGCGCAGGTACGCCTGGCGCAGTTCGGCATGTCGCTGCTGCAGCTCGCGCTCGTAATCCTCTTGGCCTTCGATGCGGCGGAACAAGGCCAGATAGTGTCGCTGGCCGCCATCGTCGTGATGGTAGACATGGGCGATGACCATGCGCTCGCCGACCGGCAGGCTGCCGTTCCAGTGGCCGTTGAGGCGCGCCTGTTCCAGCGCATCCGGTGGCAGCAACTGGCGCAGCCATTGCGCTGGGGTCAGTTCGGCATCGCGCTCGGCCTGGCCGAGGATCTCGCTGACGGCGGCATTGGCCAGGGCCACGCTGCCATCCTCGCGGAACAGCAGCACGCCCTCCTTGATCCGTTCAAACAGGGCAAGCAGGACCGGATGCGGGGGCAACGGGGCGGTGACAAGGGCGGAAGTTACGGTCACGGTCACATCGAGGCGGCGGGAAACAGGCGCTCAATATACGCGGTGACGTTCACATCGGCAGCCTGGGGCCGCCAGATGGGGAGATCAGGCGACCGCGAGCGGCCGCCGGGTGTTGAGCGTGTGCGACTGGCCCTTGGCATCGTACGACGCGGCATCTTCGCTGCGGCCGAGCTGGCGCAATGCCCAGTTGACCTCGCGGCGGCGCCGTGAAAGCAGTACACCATTGGCACGGTTGCGCTCTGCCAGTTCCTGCACACGCTCGGCCTGGCCAAGCGGCAGCGCGGCTTCGAGTGCCCGCAACGCCTCCAGCTTGGCGCCGGTCGCGCGGATCAGGGCCTGCACGTCATGCTCGACCAATGCCTGGCGTTCGACGTCCAAGGCATCGCTGAGGCGCTGCAGCGGCTCGCTCATCGCCAGCTTCATCCCTGCAGCTGCTGGTCCAGCTCAAGCATGCGCGAGGCGATCGCGTCGGGATTGATCTTGTAGGTGCCGTTCTGCAGCGAGTCGCGCACGGCCTGGACACGGGCCGCGTCGATCGCCGGAGCCGTGGACAGTTCGCGCTGCATCGCCTGCAGGCTGGTGGCTTCGCCGGTCAGGCGCAGGCTGTCAGCGGCTTCCACCGGGCGGGCCGGGGCATCGGTGCTGACGCTCGGCTTGTTGCCGGGAGCGACGCTGCGCAGATGGGCGGTGGCCTGCAGGTTGCCGTCGATTTTCTGGCTCATGGAGTTGTCCTGGGAATGCGGTTCACAAGGGATAACGGCCGGTCGGGCGCCATCTTTAGGGGAATATTGCAGGTTTTACGGGAAATGTGGCCCGTATTCACAATCGTGTTCAGCGCGTCACTAAAACGTCACCGCTGGCTGCGACGGTGCCTTGCACGATCTTGCGGGACGACAGGTTCTCGACCGAGACCCGCTCATTCTCGCCGGCATCGGCCATGGCGCGCCCGGCCACCCGGACCTCCACCCCGCCCCGCCGCGACACCAGCGCGACACTGTCGCCCCGGCGCACCAGCCGCTGCGCGACCAGGTCATTGGCCGAGATCAGACTGCCAGCACTGAGGGTCCTGCGCGCCACGCGGCCGACGGCGGCGGCCGGATCGGCCAATGCAGCGCCGGCGATCCGGGCCGCATCACGCTGGCCAGTAGTGATATCGGCCGCCGACAGGGTTTCTCCAGCGGCCACGCCCCGATTGAGGATCAGCACGGTCTGGTTGCGACGCACCTTTACCGGCACGAACAGGCGCCAGCCGCCTGCATCCGGGCAGCTGACTTCCACGGTACTGGTGCCGGTCGGCTGGGCCGCCAGCGGCTGACCGCAGGCAGGCAGGCGCAGCGCCGAATCCAGGGTGGTGTCGCCCTCGCTGCCGGCCGGCAAGGTGCCGAGCGCGGCCTGGCGGATGCTATCCACCGGCTGCCAACCACCGGCCGCCCAGGCGGGCGCCGCCAGCAGCAGCGCGGCAAAGACAAGAGATCGCATGGGCACTCCATGGGCAAGGAACATGCGCAGCACGATGCAAGCCCCATGCCGAACCGCCCTCTACGCGGCGCTCAAGTCACCGCGGCTCCCGCCGATACCAAGCCCATGTCTCATGACCTGCTCAACCGCATCGACCAGCGTACGCGCCTGGCCGGCCACAATCGTCTGGCCCTGCTGCTGTTCCGGCTGGGGGGACGTCAGCTTTTTGGCGTGAATGTGTTCAAGGTGCAGGAAGTCCTGCGGCGCCCGGATCTGTTCCAGGTGCCCGGGCTGCCCAGCCAGTTCGCCGGTGTGGCCGATGTGCGTGGCCGCTCGGTGCCGGTGCTGGACCTGGGCCTGGCGATCGGACATCCCGAGCGTGAGCCCGATGCCGACAAGGCGCCGGGCTACCTGGTGGTGACCGAGTTCAACCGCTCCATCCAGGGCTTCCTGGTCAGCGGTGTGGAACGCATCGTCAACATCGCGGTGGAAGACATCCACCCGCCACCGGAACTGGGCGCCGAATCGAGCTACCTGACGGCGGTGACCCGCTTCCAGGGTGAGCTTATCCAGGTGATCGACGTGGAAAGCGTGCTGGCCGACATCGCCGAGATCCGTGGCGAAGCGGTGCTGGACCCCTCCATGGCCTTGCCTCCCGATGCCCCGCCGATGCAGGTGCTGGTGGTGGACGATTCGCGCGTGGCCCGCCAGCAGATCCGCAGCGTGCTGGACCAGCTGGGGGTCGGGGCGACCCTGCTTTCAGACGGCAAGCAGGCGCTGGACCACCTGCTGCAGATCCACGCCTCGGGCGAAAACCCGGCCGAGCGCTACGCCATGGTGATCTCCGATATCGAGATGCCGGCGATGGACGGCTACACCCTGACGACGGAAATCCGGCGTCACCCGGGCCTGGCCGGCCTGTACGTGCTGCTGCACACGTCCTTGTCGGGCGTGTTCAACAACGCGATGGTCGAACGGGTCGGCGCGAACGCCTTCGTGGCCAAGTACTCCCCGCATGAGCTGGCGGACTTCCTGCTGGACCGCCTGCGCAAGGTCGCAATGGCGGCGTAAGGGGCGGCCGGCCCTGGTGTCGGCGCCCTTCCTCCGGTGGGTTGACGGCATCCACGCATGGCGTCGATCTACCCGGCCCTGCGGGTCGGTGGATTTTCCCGGCGTGAATGATGCCGCCGGGCACCGGCTCCTCCCCTCTGGCGCCCCTCTGGCACGCCGCTTGCACTGCCCCAGGCATCGTCCCGTGGGAGTGCGTCATGCCCAATCTGATTTCGAACTATCTGGGTGTCCATGCCCAGGCCATGCCGTTGCGCGAGCAGCGGATGAAGCTGATCGCCAGCAACCTGAGCAATGCCGACACCCCCGGGTACAAGGCCCAGGACCTGGACTTCGATGCCGCCCTGCGCAATGCCCAGGGGCTGGATGGCAACGGCCTGCTGAAGACCACCAGTGAAAAGCACTATGAGATCGGCGGCGGGTTGAACCCGTTCCAGATCGCCAAGGAAGGCGTGCAGCCGAGCATCGACGGCAACACCGTCGACCCGGATGCCGAACGTGCCGCCTACGGCCGCGCCGCGCTGGAGTACCGCGCCTCGCTGAGCTTCGTCGAATCCAAGGTGCGCTCCATGCTCACCGCGATCACGGGGCAATAAGCCATGAGCAATCTGCCCATTTTCGATATCGCCGGTTCCGCGCTGCAGGCGCAGTCCGTGCGCATGAGCACCATCGCCTCCAACCTCTCCAACGCCGACACCGTCGCCGGTTCGGCCGATGCGGTCTACAAGCCGCTGGAGCCGATCTTCCAGTCGGTGACCAGCCGCACCGACCCGAACATCACCACGGTGCAGGTCAAGGAAATCAGCCAGAGCAACGCCGCGCCGATCCAGCGCTACGAGCCGGGCCACCCGCTGGCCGATGCCGATGGCTACATCTACCAGCCCGACGTGGACCCGGTCGCGCAGATGGTCAACCTGATCTCGACCTCGCGCAATTACCAGGCCGGCGTGGAGATGCTGACCACCGCCAAGGAACTGGCGCTGGCCACGCTGACCATGGGTCGCTGACCCTCTTACCGCAGGAATCCTCTCCCATGAGCAGCACCAACGGCGTTGGCCAGAACAGCAGCGACATCTACAGCGCGCTGGGCCTGAACGCGCCCAACAGCGACACCAGCAAGAAAAAGAGCACCCTGGACCAGGCCGATTTCATGCGCCTGATGACCGAGCAGCTGCGTCACCAGGATCCGCTCAAGCCGATGGACAACACCCAGATGGTCGCGCAGATGGCGCAGCTGTCGCAGGTCCAGGGCATCACCGACCTCAACAACACGGTCAAGGGCTTCCAGGATTCGATGTCCAGCGACCAGATCCTGCGCGGCGCGGCCCTGGTCGGCCACGAAGTGCTGGTGCCGTCGGAGAAGCTCGCGCTGGAGAAGGACGGCGATGTCACCGGCATGGTCGCCGCCCCCGGCGCCGGCTTCGTGACGGTGGACATCACCGATGCCAACGGCGTCAAGGTCAACCAGATCAGCGTGGAAGCCAAGGCCTCCGGCGAAGTCACCTTCGACTGGGACGGCAAGGACGCCAACGGCAACCGCATGGCCGAAGGCACCTACACCATCGCCGCCTCGCATACCGATACCGCCGGCACCAAGACCAAGCTCAACACCTACGTGCAGGCCCCGGTGGAGAGCGTCACGGTCGGCACGGACGGCCTGTACCTCAACCTCAAGGGTCTGGGCACGGCCCCGATCGACTACGTGCTCCGCATCAGCTGAGCCGCCTTACCCGCATCCACAGGAGCATCCCATGGGCTTCAACGTCTCGTTGTCCGGCATCAACGCAGCCAATGCCGATCTGAACGTCACGGCGAACAACATCACCAACGTCAACACCACCGGCTTCAAGCAGTCGCGCGCCGAGTTCGCCGATCTGTTCTCGGCCACCAGCTATGGCCTGTCCAAGAACGCGGTCGGCTCGGGCGTGCGCCTGACCAACGTCGCCCAGCAGTTCTCGCAGGGCAACAACGAACAGACCGGGCGCAGCCTGGATATGGCCATTTCCGGCGAGGGCTTCTTCACCCTGACCATGAACGGTGCCCGCGTGTACTCGCGCGCCGGCAACTTCCAGACCGACCAGGCCGGCTACGTGACCAACCCGCAGGGCGCGCGCCTGCAGGTGTTCGCGCCCAATGCCGACGGCACCAACTTCGATGCCGGCCGCCTGACCGA
Source organism: Stenotrophomonas sp. PS02301 (assembly GCF_029959485.1). Lineage (NCBI taxonomy): Bacteria > Pseudomonadati > Pseudomonadota > Gammaproteobacteria > Lysobacterales > Lysobacteraceae > Stenotrophomonas > Stenotrophomonas sp. PS02301. The sequence goes on along the minus strand of NZ_JASCOO010000013.1, from coordinate 49,960 downwards.
TCTGCAGCTGCTGACCACCGACAGCCCGCCCAAACAGACCGGCAAGGTCGATGTCAGCTTCACCCTGCCGGCCAACGCCAAGGAACCGACGGTTGGTACCTTCGACCCGACCGATTCGAACAGCTACAGCCACTCCACCGGCGGCATCACCGTGTACGACTCGCTGGGCGTGAGCCACACCCAGACCTCGTACTTCGTGAAGACCGAAAACCCGAACGAATGGCAGGTCTACAACTACGTGGACGGCAAGGCCGCCGGTACGCCGACGCTGCTGAAGTTCTCCGACAGCGGCGCGCTGACCGAGCCGACCAACGGCCAGATCGTCATGGATCCGTTCACCCCGACCACCGGCGCCGGCGTGCTGTCGATGTCGCTGAACCTCAGCGGCTCCACCCAGTACGGCGAGAAGTTCGCGCTGCGCAACACCCAGCAGGACGGCTACGCGGCCGGCAAGCTCAACGAGATCACCGTCTCCGAGGAAGGCATCGTCTACGCGCGCTACTCCAACGGCGATGACAAGCCGCTGGGCCAGGTCGCACTGACCACCTTCAACAACGCACAGGGCCTGGAAGCCAAGGGCAACAACCTGTGGGTGGAGAGTTTCGCCTCCGGCACCCCGCGTACCGGTTCGCCGGACAGCTCCAACCTGGGCAAGATCCAGGCCGGTTCGCTGGAAGCCTCCACGGTCGACCTGACCGAGCAGCTGGTCAACATGATCACTGCCCAGCGCAACTTCCAGGCCAACTCGCAGATGGTCTCCACGCAGGACCAGATCACCCAGACCATCATCAACCTGCGTTGATGAGCCACTGACCGCAACACGGGATTACACCGATGGACAAGGCACTCTACGTCGCGATGACCGGTGCACGCGCTTCCCTGCAGGCGCAGGGCACGCTCTCGCACAACCTGGCCAACACCGACACCCCCGGCTTCAAGGAGGCGCTCGCCAACACCGAGGCCTTCCCGATCAAGGGGACCGGCTACGCCTCGCGCGTGGATGCCCTGCACGTGGACGCCGGCTTCAACCGGCGCATGGGCGCCCAGCAGATCACCGGCAACCCGCTGGATCTGTCGCTGCAGGCCGGCAACTGGCTGGCCGTGCAGGCACCAGGCGCCAATGCCGGTGAGGCGTATACCCGGGGTGCGGCGCTCTCGATCACGCCCAATGGCCAGCTGGTGACCGCCGGCGGCCATCCGGTGCTGGATGAGAACAGCAATCCGATCGCGATCCCTCCGCACCAGGCGATGGACATCGGCAACGACGGCACGATCTCGATCATTCCGTTGGGCGAAGGCCCGCAGACGATGGCCAACGTTGGTCGCATCCGCGTGGTGCAGGCCGACGACGCACGGCTGGAGCGTGGCCTGGACGGGCTGATGCGCAACACCGATCCGCAGCAGCCGTTCGTGCAGGCCCAGGGCAAGTCGCTGGAAAGCGGCCAGCTGGAAGGCAGCAATGTGGATGCCGCCGGTGCGCTGGTGCAGATGATCCAGCTGCAGCGCCAGTACGAAATGCAGGTGAAGGTGATCAAGCACGGCGACGACAACGCCCGCAGCGCCAACAGCCTGCTGCGCCTGGGCGGCTGACCATCGCCGGTGACGTAATCCCGGCGCGGTTCTGGCACGCGCCATGCATTGCCCTTCGCAAGGGCCGCACCACGCGGCCATCCGCTACAACACAGGAATGACGCCATGAACCAGGCATTGTGGATCGCCAAGACCGGACTGGATGCGCAGCAGACGCGCATGTCGGTGGTTTCCAACAACCTCGCCAACACCAACACCACCGGTTTCAAGCAGGACCGTGCCAGCTTTGAAGATCTGCTGTACCAGCAGGTCCGCCAGCCCGGCGGCGCTTCCTCGGCGCAGACGCAGTTGCCCTCGGGCCTGCAGCTGGGCACCGGTGTGCGCGTGGTCGCCACCTCCAAGAACTTCGAGCAGGGCAGCCAGCAGCAGACCGGCCGCGCGCTGGATGTGATGGTCAACGGCCGCGGCTTCTTTGAAGTGCAGATGCCGGATGGTTCTTCGGCCTATACCCGCGATGGCTCGTTCCAGCGCAACCAGGATGGCGAGCTGGTCACCAACAGCGGCTACCCGGTGCAGCCGGGCATCCAGATTCCGGAAGGCGCGCAGTCGCTCACCATCGGCACCGACGGCACCATCAGCGTGAAGATGGCCGACGACGCCGCCTCGGTGGAAATCGGCGCGCTGACCCTGACCGACTTCGTCAATCCGGCGGGCCTGCAGGCCCGCGGTGAAAACCTGTTCCTGGAAACCACCGCCTCCGGCCCGGCGCAGAACGGCAACCCCGGCCTCAACGGCCTGGGCACCGTGGTGCAGGGTGCGCTGGAAGGCAGCAACGTCAACGTGGTGGAAGAACTGGTCTCGATGATCGAAACCCAGCGCGCGTACGAAATGAACGCCAAGGCGATCTCCACCACCGACGCGATGCTCGGCTACCTCAACCAGAACGTCTGATCGGTCGATCCGGAAACCTGCCATGTCGCGTCTTGCTCCTACCCTCCGCCTGCTCGCCGCCGCCGTCATCGTCGCCACCCTGAGTGGCTGCGTGATCGCCGGCGATGTCCGGCCCTACCCGGCCATGGCGCCGGTCGAACCGATCATGCCGCCCTCGGCCCAGGCCACCGCCGGGGCGATCTACGCTGCCGGCCCGGGCCTTCAGCTGTACTCGGACCGGCGCGCCCGCGATGTCGGTGACCTGCTCACGATCACCCTGACCGAGAGCACCACCGCGCAGACCACCGCCAACACCTCCACCTCGAAAGAGTCGGAGCTGAGCATCGGCACGCCGACGATCTTCGGCGCCCCGGTCACGCTGGGCGGCAAGGACATCCTCAGTGCCAGCGCCGCCGGCTCGCGCGATTTCACCGGCAAGGGCACCAGCGCGCAGAGCAACCGCCTGCAGGGCAGCGTGACCGTCACGGTGATCCAGCGCCTGCCCAACGGCAACCTGGTGGTACAGGGTGCCAAGAACCTGCGCTTGAACCGCGGCGATGAGCTGGTGCAGGTGCAGGGCATCGTACGCGCGGCGGACATCTTCCCGGACAACACCATTCCTTCCAGCCGTGTTGCCGATGCCCGCATCGTTTACGGCGGCCGCGGTGCGATCGCCCAATCCAATGCGATGGGCTGGTTGAGCCGCTTCTTCAACTCGGCGCTGGCGCCGTACTGAGCCTGACATGACTTTCTTCCTCTCCCTCATTTGCCGTCAGCGAAGCGCCGAAGCGTGCCCAGAGGCGGCGCGGTCAGATCCGGGCGCGTGGCGACGCCTCGAGCCGACCGGCGCCCTCTGGTCATGGGGCGCGGCGTCGCGCTACACGACACGCGCTATCGTGGCGCTGCTGGCCGTGTTCGCGCTGGCTGCGCCTGCTTCCGCCGAGCGCATCAAGGACCTGGCCCAGGTCGGCGGCGTGCGCGGCAATGCGCTGGTCGGCTACGGCCTGGTGGTTGGCCTGGATGGAAGCGGCGACCGCACCAGCCAGGCCCCCTTCACCGTGCAGAGCCTGAAGAATCTGCTCGGCGAACTCGGCGTGAACGTGCCCGCGAACGTCAACCCGCAGCTGAAGAACGTGGCGGCCGTGGCGATCCATGCCGAACTGCCGCCGTTCGCCAAGCCCGGCCAGCCGATCGACATCACCGTTTCCTCGGTGGGCAACGCGGTCTCGCTGCGCGGCGGCTCGCTGCTGATGGCGCCGCTGCGCGGTGCCGATGGGCAGGTCTATGCGATTGCCCAGGGCAACCTGATCGTGGGTGGCTTCGGCGTGCAGGGCAAGGATGGCTCGCGCGTCTCGGTCAACGTGCCCAGCGTCGGCCGCATTCCGAACGGCGCGACCGTCGAACGTGCCCTGCCGGACGTGTTCAGCGGTGGTGGCGACATCACCCTGAACCTGCACAAGAACGACTTCACCACGGTCTCGCGGATGGTGGCGGCATTGAACAACGCCTTCGGCGAAGGCGCTGCCCGCGCGATCGACGGCGTCACCGTGTCGGTGCAGTCGCCGTCCGATCCCGGCGCACGCATCGGCCTGCTGGCGCGCATCGAGAACCTGGAACTCACCCCCGGCAGCGCGCCGGCCAAGGTAGTGGTCAACTCGCGCACGGGCACCGTGGTGATCGGTTCACAGGTGCGCGTAGGTGCGGCGGCGATCTCGCATGGCTCGCTGACCGTGACCATCAACGAGAACCTCAATGTCAGCCAGCCGGGCGCCTTCAGCGGCGGCCAGACGGCGGTCACGCCCCAGTCGACCATCACCGCGACCAACGATGGCAGCCGCATGTTCAAGTTCAGCGGCGGCACCACGCTGGATGAAATCGTGCACGCGGTGAACGCCGTGGGCGCCGCCCCGGGCGATCTCATCGCCATCCTGGAAGCCCTCAAGCAGGCCGGCGCGCTCAGCGCCGAACTCGAGGTGATCTGACATGCGTATTCAACCGGCCCTGGAACTCAATCCCGCCCAGCCCAACAGCCCCGCCAAGGTCGACAAGGTCGCCCGGCAGCTGGAAGGCCAGTTCGCGCAGATGCTGATCAAGAGCATGCGTGATGCGAGCTTCGGCGATTCGCTGTTCCCCGGCGAAAACACCATGTTCCGCGAAATGTACGACCAGAAGATCGCCGATGCGATGACCCGCGGCCGTGGCCTGGGGCTGTCGAGCATGATCGCGCGCCAGCTGGGTGGCGCCGAGGGCGAGACGGCCAAGCCGGTCGATACCACGCTCAACCCGGCGGCCGCCCTGCGTGCCTATCAACTCAATGCACCGGCCGCCGCCATGCCGCTGCCGGCCAGCACCGCACCGGCCGCGCCGCGCGAGGTTGACCTGCTGCAGCAGCTCGGCGGTGGTGAGCCGTCGGCCGTGCTGCAGCCGATGGAGCGTGCCCTGGACCTGATTGCCGGCCGTGAAAGCAGCCAGATGCATGAGGCGATCGGCCGCAGCGATCCCTACGCGGCAGTCGCCGATACCGATCCGGCCAGCGCCCACTGGGCCATGGCCGATGACCGCTGGACCGGCGTCAACCGCACTGCGGCCACCGGCCCGAGCGCCGCCGATACCCTGGCGGCCAACACGGCTGCCGCCGAGCTCGGCCCGCACACGCCGGAAGGCTTCGTGGCCAGCATCTGGGGCCATGCCCAGCAGGCCGCACGCGAACTCGGCGTGGATGCCAAGGCGCTGGTCGCCCAGGCCGCGCTGGAAACCGGCTGGGGCCGCAAGCTGGTCCGGCGCAGTGGTGGCGACAGCTCGCACAATCTGTTCGGGATCAAGGCCAACGGCTGGCAGGGCGAACGTGCCACCAGCGGCACCCATGAATACGTCAACGGCGTCCGCCGTAACGAAACGGCGAGTTTCCGCGCCTACAACTCGGTCGGCGAGAGCTTCGCCGACTACGTGCGCCTGCTGAAGACCAGCCCGCGCTACCAGAACGCCCTCCAGGCCGGCAGCAACGTGCGCAGCTTCGCGCAGGGGCTGCAGCGCGCCGGCTACGCCACCGACCCGACCTACGCGGCCAAGATCGCCGCGATCGCCGGCGGCCCGACCATCGAGCGCGCCGTCGCGGCGGTGAGCGATGCCGGCGAGCGCCTGGGCCGCACCTTTGCCAGCACCGCCAGCCCGACCGGGCTGGGTGTCATCCGTCGTTGAGGTAATCCATGTCCAGCGTACTCTCCACCGGCACCAGCGCCCTGCTCGCTTTCCAGCGGGCCCTGGCGACCACCAGCCACAACGTCGCCAACATCAAGACCCCGGGCTACAGCCGGCAGAAGGTGGACTTCGCCACGGCCGACCCGCAGAACTACGGGTACGGCGACGTGGGCAATGGCACCCGCATCACCGACGTCCGCCGGGTGGCGGACCAGCTGGCGATCTCGCGGCTGCTCGATGGCAGCGGTGAACTGGCGCGCCTGAAGCAGCTCTCGACCATGGCCGATCGCGTGGATGCGATGTTCTCCGACACGGCGACCAACGTCGCCGGGGTGTGGTCCAACTTCTTCGATTCGGTCAGCGGGCTGTCCTCCAATGCCTCCGGCAGTGCCGACCGGCAGAACATGCTGGACAGCGGCAAGACCCTGGCCAACCGCTTCCAGCAGCTCAACACCCAGCTCAACAACCTCAATGGCGAGGTCAACAACGGCCTGATCGCCGGCGCCACCGAGATCAACCGGTTGGCCCAGGAGATTGCCCAGCTCAATGGGTCGATCGGCGGCAATGCCGCGACCGCCGCGCCGGATCTGCTCGACCGCCGCGACCAGCTGATCGCCAATCTGGTCGGCTACACCGGCGGCACCGCGGTGATGCAGGACGGCGGGCTGATGAACGTCTACACCGCCGGCGGCCAGGCGCTGGTGGTCGGCACCACGGCCTCCAAGGTCACCACCGTCACCGATCCCTATCAGCCCGAGCGGCTGCAGCTGGCGCTGGAAAGCCAGGGCCAGAAGATCACCATCGAGGGCAAGACGCTCGGTGGCCAGATCGGTGGCCTGCTGGAGTTCCGCGACACCGTGCTGACCCCGGCCCAGGCCGAACTGGGCAAGCTGGCGATCGGCATGGCCAGCAGCTTCAACGACGTCCACCGCCAGGGCGCGGATCTGTACGGCAACATGGGCGGTGACTTCTTCACCATCGGCAACCCACGCATCACCGCCAACAGCGCCAACGTCGGCACCGCCAGCATGAGCGCCAGCTTCGGCGACCTCTCCAAGCTGGACGGCCAGAACATCGTGATGAAGTTCGATGGCACCCAGTGGCAGGCCACCCGCGCCGACACCGGCGCCGCCATCCCGATGACCGGCGCCGGCACCGCAGCCGACCCGCTGGTACTCAACGGCGTAGCGCTGGTCATGAGCGGCACGCCGGCCAAGGACGACCGCTTCCTGCTGCAGCCCACCGCAGGCGTGGCCGGCAGCATGGCCGTGGCGATCACCGATACCTCGCGCATCGCCGCCGCCGCCCCGATCAAGGGCACCGCCGCGATGGCGAACACCGGCACCGGCAAGCTCACCGGGGTCAAGGTGACCGACCCGGACAACGCCGCCCTGCGTAATCCGGCGGCGATCGTGTTCATCAGTGCCACCGAATACACCATCGATGGCGGCCCCCCCAGCACCTACACCGCCGGCCAGACCATCACCGCCAACGGCTGGAGCTTTGTCCTCGACGGCGCGCCCAAGACCGGCGACACCTTCAACATCGGGCCGACCCCGGCCGGTTCCTCGGACAACAGCAATGCCCTGCTGCTGGCCAAGGTCGAGCAGGCCAAGACCTTCAATGCGGGCACGGTCACGCTCAGCGGCGCGCTCGGCGGCCTGACCACCCAGGTCGGCGCGGCCGCACGCTCTGCGGAGTACTCGCTGATGGCGCAACAGGTGATCACCGACCAGGCCCAGGCCGCGCGCGACTCGATCTCCGGCGTGAACCTGGATGAGGAGGCCTCGGACATGCTCCGCCTGCAGCAGGCCTACCAGGCCGCCTCGCAGCTGATCTCCACTGCCGACAACATGTTCCAGACCATCCTCGGAGCCGTCTCGCGATGAACAACCGCATTTCCACCGGGATGATGTTCAATCAGTCGGTGTCCCTGATGCTCGCCTCGCAGGCGAAGATGAACCATCTGGAGCGCCAGATCGCCACCGGCAGCAAGATCGTGTCGGCCAAGGACGATCCGGTCTCGGCCGGCAGCGCGGTCGGCCTGGACCGCACCCTGGCCTCGCTGGACCGCATGCAGCTCAACGCCGGCAACGTGCAGAACCGGCTGGGGCTGCAGGAAAACGCGCTGGCCCAGGTGGGCGACATGATGGGCCGCATCACCGAGTTGACCATCTACGCCAACAACCCGGGCCTGGCCGCCGCCGACAAGCAATCGATGGTCACGGAAATCGAGGCGATCCGCGGCAATCTGCTCGCGGTGGCCAACAGTACCGACGGTACCGGCCGCTATCTCTTCGGTGGTACGGATGACGGCAGCCCGCCCTTCAGCCAGGTGGATGGCCGCATCGTCTACAACGGCGACCAGAACCAGCGCGAGGTGGAGGTTGGCCCGGACACCTACGTGAAGGACGCCCTGCCCGGCAGCGAGATCTTCATGCGCATCGTCACCGGCGACGGGCATGTGGATGGCAAGGCCAGCCCCGGCAATACCGGCAGCGCCGTGCTGACCAACATCACCCGCGACAGCGACGGCAGCTGGAATGGAGAAGGCTTCAGCGTGCGCTTCACTGGCGCCGACAGCTATGACCTGCTGGATGCCGGTGGCGCCGTGGTGTCCAGCGGCACGCTCAAGACCGGCGACGACCTGGTGGTCAACGGCGTGCGCCTTCACATCGAAGGTGCGCCCGCCGCGGGCGATATCGTCGAGGTCAGCCCCGCGTCCAGCCGCGACATCTTCGGCACCCTGGATTCGCTGATCGGCGCACTGAAGATGGATACCGGTACCCCCGCCCAGCAGGCAGCCCAGCAGAACCTGCTGCAGAGCGGCCTGCGCGACGTGGCCCGCGCCTCGGAGCGGATGATCGACTCCCGCGCCGCCGGCGGCGCCCAGCTCAAGGCGCTGGACAACGCCTCGGACATGCGGGAATCGAACGTCGTCACGCTCAAGACCACCCTCTCGCAGATGCGCGACCTGGACTACGCCGATGCACTGAGCCAGTACCAGCTGGAGAAGACCGCCCTGCAGGCGGCCCAGACGCTGTTCTCGCAGATGCAGTCGATGTCGCTGTTCAACATGATCCGCTGACCCCCCTGCAACCCGGGTTGGCCTGAAGGCCGCGATGCTTTGAGCATCGCGGCCTTTTTCGTTTTGGGGCGTGAAATCGGGCCGCCTCCGCCTCCCCTGCAGATCCGCGTGAATCTCCGCCTAAAGGTTGTTGACAAAGCGCCGTTATTGATTTGGCAACAGCGAAGCACACAGCCAAAAACAAAAAAACGGCGGCGCTTCGTTCCATTCACCACCGGGATTCCAATAAGGGAGACGACCCATGGCACAGGTAATCAACACCAATACGATGTCGCTCAACGCTCAGCGCAACCTGAGCACCAGCGGCAGCTCGCTCGCTACCACCATCCAGCGCCTGTCGTCGGGCCTGCGCATCAACAGCGCAAAAGACGACGCCGCTGGCCTGGCAATCTCCGAGCGCTTCGGCACCCAGATCCGCGGCACCGATGTCGCGATCCGCAACGCCAATGACGGCATCTCGCTGGCCCAGGTCGCCGAAGGTTCGCTGAGCGAAGTCGGCAACAACCTGCAGCGCATCCGTGAGCTGGCCGTGCAGGCCTCCAATGCCACCAACTCCTCCAGCGACCGTAAAGCGCTGCAGGCCGAAGTGACCCAGCTGGTCAGCGAAATCGACCGCGTCGCCAAGCAGTCCGACTTCAACGGCACCAAGCTGCTCGACGGCAGTTTCACCAGCCAGCTGTTCCAGGTGGGTGCGAACGCAGGGCAGTCGATCGCGATCAACAGCGTGGTCAATGCCAAGGCAGACTCGCTCGGTGCGGCAACCTTCGCCAATGTTTACACCGGTACCAGCCTCGCTGCGAACGACAAGGCCACCGTCGATTCTGTCTATTCTCAGCTGCAGATCGAAGTCACCCCCCCGGGCGGCACTGCCGTCAAGGTCAACATCGGCGACATCACGGTGAAAGCGGGCGAGTCGATCTCCGCGGCGACGGCAGCTGCCATTAACAGCAAGATCGGCGAAACAGGTGTGTTGGCAAAGGTCGATGCAGGTGTGATCAGCCTCAGCTCGGTCAAAGCGGGTCAGACCTTCGAACTCGCTGCAGCCGGTCCGGTATCGACGGTTCCCGGCGCGGTCCCGGTGGCAGCCACCTTCGCAAATGTCGGACTGGCGGACTCCACCGGTGGAGATGGCGGCGGCCTGAACGGCGCAACCGCCAGCTTCGTCAAGGATTTGAATGTGAACACGGCCGAAGGCGCCCAGCAGGCCCTGGAAATCGTTGACAAGGCGCTGGAATCCGTCAACAGCGTCCGCGCCGACCTCGGCGCGATCCAGAACCGATTCACCTCGGTGGTGGCCAACCTGCAGACCTCCTCGGAGAACCTGTCGGCCTCGCGGAGCCGGATCCGCGACACCGATTTCGCCAAGGAAACCGCGGAACTGACCCGTACCCAGATCCTGCAGCAGGCCGGCACCGCCATGCTGGCCCAGGCCAACCAGGTTCCCCAGAACGTGCTCAGCCTGTTGCAGCGCTGACATGCGACGCCCCTGAAGCACGTCAGGGGCGGCTAACCCAACTCACGTGCAACTGCTCAAGGACCCTTCCTCATGGCACAAGTCATCAACACCAACACGATGTCGTTGAATGCTCAGCGTAACCTGAGCACCAGCGGCAGCTCCCTGGCCACCACCATCCAGCGCCTGTCGTCGGGTTCGCGCATCAACAGCGCCAAGGACGACGCCGCTGGTCTGGCGATCTCCGAGCGTTTCGGCACGCAGATCCGCGGCACTGATGTGGCCATCCGCAACGCCAACGACGGCATCTCGCTGGCCCAGGTCGCCGAAGGTTCGCTGAGCGAAATCGGCAACAACCTGCAGCGCGTCCGCGAACTGGCTGTGCAGGCCTCCAATGCGACCAACTCCGCCAGCGATCGCAAGGCCCTGCAGGCCGAAGTGACCCAGCTGGTCAGCGAAATCGACCGCGTTGCCAAGCAGTCGGAGTTCAACGGCACCAAGCTGCTTGATGGTTCGTTCTCGAGCCAGCTGTTCCAGGTGGGTGCCAACGCCGGCCAGTCGATTGCCATCGATAAAGTCGTAGATGCAAAGTCTGACGCGCTTGGTGCTGCCAAGTTCGCCACGGACTTCGTCGGGACGGCTGCTACCGCCGACGCCGCGACAGAAGACATGATCATGTCTAAGTTGCAGATCACGATCACTCCCGAAGGTGGTACCGCGCAGAAGATTGCCATCGGTGACATCAGCGTCAAGAACGGCGAGTCGATCTCCACCGCAACTGCCGCAGCGATCAACAACAAACTCGGAGAAACTGGAGTCTACGCCACGGTTAAGGACGGCGCGATTACGTTGGCCTCGGTCAAAGCGGGACAAGTATTTGCGGTAGACGCTACCGCCGCTGACTCGACGAACGCGGATGCAACCGCGATCGACCTGGATGACGTTGGTCTGGCAGGCAACGGCGGCGCCGGTGCCGGTACCATCCCGACCACAACGACTGACAGCGTGCTGAAGGGCCTCTCGATCGAATCCGTGACGGGTGCGCAACGTGCGCTCGAAGTGGTCGATAAGGCGCTGGAATCGATCAACAGCACCCGTGCTGACTTGGGTGCGATCCAGAACCGCTTCACCTCGGTGGTTGCAAACCTGCAGACCTCGACTGAAAACCTGTCGGCGTCGCGCAGCCGCATCAAGGACACGGATTTCGCCAAGGAAACCGCAGAACTGACCCGCACCCAGATTCTGCAGCAGGCCGGCACGGCCATGCTGGCCCAGGCCAATCAGGTGCCACAGAACGTTCTCAGCCTGCTGCGCTAAGCCGGACTCCAAACACCTGCGCCGAAACACTCGGCGCAGGTGTAACGATCGATTCATGATCCACCGCCAAAGGAAACCACCATGGCACAAGTCATCAACACCAACACGATGTCGTTGAATGCGCAGCGTAACCTGAGCACCAGCGGCAGCTCCCTGGCCACCACCATCCAGCGCCTGTCGTCGGGTTCGCGCATCAACAGCGCCAAGGACGACGCCGCGGGTCTGGCGATCTCCGAGCGTTTCGGCACGCAGATCCGCGGCACTGATGTGGCCATCCGCAACGCCAACGACGGCATCTCGCTGGCCCAGGTCGCCGAAGGTTCGCTGAGCGAAATCGGCAACAACCTGCAGCGCGTCCGCGAACTGGCTGTGCAGGCCTCCAATGCGACCAACTCCGCCAGCGATCGCAAGGCCCTGCAGGCCGAAGTGACCCAGCTGGTCAGCGAAATCGACCGCGTTGCCAAGCAGTCGGAGTTCAACGGCACCAAGCTGCTTGATGGTTCGTTCTCGAGCCAGCTGTTCCAGGTGGGTGCGAATTCCGGCCAAGCCATTGCAATCGACAAGGTAGTCGACGCCAAGGCGAATGCTTTGGGCGGAAGCGTTTTCGACAGCGCCACCCTGACGCTCACCGCCGGCACGGCAGGCGTGGCGGGCCAGGAAGTGACCATCAAGGGTCCCACGCTCACGGGCGGCGGCCTGCCGACCGCAGGCGTGGCAATCGGTGACATCACGTTCGTCAGCACTGGCGTTGCTGCAGATGACTTGGCAGCAGCCAACAAGGCAACCATCGCCGCAATCAACGGCAAGATCGGCGAGACGGGCATCTATGCTGAGCTCTTGCCGGCAGACGCCGCCGCGACTCCGGCCCGACCGACTGACTCGATCAAGCTCACCTCGGTGAAGGAGAGCGTGGACAGCGATGGCAAGTTCAGCGCGATCAAGGCAGCCGTAACGACTGGGGGTAACTTCACCACCAGCGCCATCGCCGGCACCGCAACTGCGCCTGCTGCTAAGCAGCTCAGCGATGTCAACATCAGTGACGTCGACAGTGCTCAGCAGGCCATCACAATCGTTGATAAGGCTCTTGGTTCCATCAACAGCACCCGTGCAGACCTCGGCGCCATCCAGAACCGCTTCACCTCGGTGGTGGCCAACCTGCAGACCTCGACCGAAAACCTGTCCGCGTCGCGCAGCCGCATCAAGGACACGGATTTCGCCAAGGAAACCGCAGAGCTGACCCGCACCCAGATCCTGCAGCAGGCCGGTACGGCCATGCTGGCCCAGGCCAACCAGGTGCCGCAGAACGTGCTCAGCCTGCTGCGCTGATCCACGGCTGCATCGTCCCGCCGCCGGCTCCGGCCGGCGGCGCGGGCAACACGAGGCATCGCAAAGCATGCGCAGGAACGGGCCATGGCCATGGACCGGACTCTCTCTCCCGGTCGCCACATCGTCGTGGCCATGGCCCGCCCCTGCGGCAGAACTGTTATCAGCGCTGTTTGTTTGACTGAACACCCCGGGTGGCTTCGTCTCCCCCCGCTTTTCAGTAGCCTGACCCCTCCTCTGCATTGGAGGAGGGTTTTTTACAGACCACCTATCAGAGGCGCGGACCGCCGCCCCTGCCCCAGGGCTCCTGCAACCGGCGTGCCAAACCCGCCCTTGCCCTGGCTGGCACAACTCCTGCATCAACGTGGTTCTAAAGACCCGGCGGCTACGGCCGCTACTTTCGTTGATGGCATCGCCCTGCGACTTCACGGCAGCGGCTACAAACAGGAGATACAACGTGGCGGACTTCGGTTACGGCGGCATCGGTTCAGGACTGGATATTTCCGGCATGGTCAGCAGCCTGGTGGCGGCCGATCGCAAGCCGGCGGACAACGCACTGAACCTGCAGCAGTCCAAGGCCAAGATGCAGCTCTCGGCAATCGGCACGGTCAAATCCGCGTTCGACACGCTGAATACGGCACTGAAGGCACTGAAGGCCAATACGGCGTTCGACGCACGCACGTTCACGGCCAGCAAAGCCGGTACCGACGAGATCTTGACGGTCAGCGGCACCAACTCCGCTGCGGCTGGCACGCACCTGATCAATGTGGAAAAGCTTGCTACCGCACACAAGCTGATTTCGGACACCGCGATACCGAAGACAGACACCTTCGGCGCCGGAACCCTGACGCTCACCGTAGGCGTCGGCGACAAGCAGAAGACGCTGGACATCAACGTCGAAGCCGACGACACGCTCAGCTCGATCCGGACGAAGATCGAGAAAGCCGGCCGCGCCTCGGGCGTACAGGCCACGCTCATCGCGTCGGGCGATAACCAGATTCTGTCCCTCTCGCAGGAGAAGTCGGGCGCCGCCAACGCCATTACGCTGACTGCCTCACCAGGCAACACCAAGCTGGCCGACCTCGCTGCCAGCCTGAAGGAGCGTACACCGGCCGCAGACGCCAAGCTGACCATCGACGGCGTGGCCATCACCAGCAGCGAAAACACCGTCACTGACGTGGTGCCCGGCCTCACCCTGAACCTGAAAAAGGAAGGCGAAAGCACCGTCACCATCACCACCGACGTTGCCGCGGCACGCAAGGTGATGCAGGACTTCGTCACGGCGTACAACGGCGCGATCGCGGCAATCAACACCGCGACCAAGTACGACATCGAGAACAAGGAGCCCTCCTCGCTGACCGGCGATGCGCAGATGCGCGGCGCCTCCAGCCAGCTGCGCAGCATGATGGGCGGCATTCTCAAGGACCTCTCGGCCGCCGGCCTGGATCCCAAGAAGATCGGTCTGCAGACCCGTGCCTATCCCAACGCTGATGGCAGCCTGGTGCTGGATACCGCCAAGTTCGACGCGGCCCTGGTCAATCAGGGCGGCGCCGTGCGTGAGGCGTTCACCGGCGATGACGGTGCGGCGGCGAAGTTGTTTGCGATGGTGGATGGCTACGTCAGCACCACCGTCGGCAAGGAAGGCGCGTTCGTTTCGCGCACCAAGAGCATCAACACCACGCTGACCGATATCGACAAGCGCCGCAAGGCGCTGGATGTCCGCATGGAAGGCGTGTCCGAACGTTACAAAAAGCAGTTCCTCGCGCTCGATGCCCTGATGAGCAAGATGAGCCAGACCATGAGCAGCCTCACCTCGCAGCTCTCCCAGCTCAGCGGCTGATGCATGCCGGCCGCGGACTCAAGTTGAACCGGTCCGCGGCCGATATCACTGGCAGGACACCCCGCAGGCTCCACCCGGTGCCGACGATGTCGCGAACCTCGCGGCCCCGCATGAAGGAGACATGATTGATGTACGGTTCCAACCGTCAATTCACCGAGCAGTACCGCAAGGTCGGCGTGCAGAGTTCGGTTACCGATGCCGACCCGCACAAGCTGGTCGCGTTGCTGCTGGCCGGTGCCTGCGAACGCCTTCGGCTTGCCCTGGCCTGCATGGAACGCGGCGACCAGGCACGCAAAGGCAAGGCGATCGGCGAGGTCTGCGCGATCGTCGGCCACCTCAATGGCTCGCTGGACCATGAGGCCGGCGGCGAGATCGCCGGCAACCTGTCCTCGCTGTATGACTACGTGATGCAACGGTTGACCGAAGCCAATCTGCACAACGATCCGGCCGCATTGTCCGAAGCCCTTGAACTGCTGGGCGAGATCGATGCGGCCTGGAATGCCATCCCGCAGCAGCAGCGCCAGACCGCGCAGGTCGCCCCGTGACCTCGCTTGGCGCGCTGAACGCCCGTCTGGATGCGCTGGAAACCGCGCTGCACGCCGAGAACTTCGACGAAGCGGGCCTGCAGCTGGATGCGCTCGACGCGGCCCAGCGTGACTACCTGGCCGGCCCCTCTGCCGGCTTCGATGTTCCTGGTCTGTCCTCGCTGCAGGCACGCCAGCAGCGCATCATGCTGTTCATGATGCGGCAGCGCGAAGAGGCCAGCCGGCACATCCACAACGGCCACCAGTCCCTTCGCGCCGCGCAGGCGTACCTGACCGCAGAATCCCTGTCATGACCGAGCTTCGCACCAGCGCCATCCATCACCCGGCCGAAAGCGAGCTGTTCGATGAGACGCTGAGCTGCGAACTGGCGCTGCCGGCCGAATTCCGCATCGGCAGCGCGGTGATCCGCCCCGGCACCGCCGAAACCCTGCTGCGCAGTGTGGCGCTGGTTGAAGACGCCCGCGGCGACGACGGCCATGACGACCGCAGCGATGCCACGCTGCAGGTGCAGCGGCTGGAGGCCAAGCTGGATCTGGTCACGGTGCTGCTGGGCCGGCTGGTGCGGCAAAGCAGCCAGGACCTGCCGCTGCGCCCCCTGCGCTGGTCGCGCCGTGGCATCCGCCTGGAACAGGGCGCGCGCAGTGGCGCCGCACCAGGCAGCATGGGCGTGATCCGCCTGCAGCCCTGCGACTGGCTGCCCGACGACATCGACCTGCCCGTGGTGATCGTGGCCGAAGCCGCCAATGGCGCCGGCGCGCATTACCTGTGGCTGCGTTTTGAAGGGCTCAGCGATGCGCTGGAGATGGCCCTGGAGCGGCATCTGTTCCGCCTGCACCGCCGCCAGATCGCCGAAGCACGACGATTGCGCTGACCGTACGCTCGCGACTGTGACGCATTCGGCTTGGCGGTGGGCCTTCACTCCGTTAAGGTGACGGCCTCCCCGCTCCCCTAGCAGCCTGTGCGCGTTCTCATCGTCGATGATCACACCCTGGTCCGTGCCGGCCTCAGCCGCCTGCTGCAGGGCTTTGCCGACGTCGAGGTCATCGCCGAGGCCAGCAACGCCGAACAGGCGCTGCAACTGAGCGTGCAGCATTCCCCGGACGTCGTCCTGATGGACCTGTCCCTGCCGGGCCGCACCGGCCTGGAAGCCCTGAGCGACATCCTGCTGCGTACGCCCGGCTCGCGCGTGGTGATGATGACCATGCACGACGACGCGGTGCACGTGCGTGATGCGCTGGACCGGGGCGCGGTCGGTTTCGTGGTCAAGGATGCCGCCCCGCAGGAGCTCGAACTGGCGCTGCGCGCCGCGCATGCCGGCCAGGTGTTCCTGAGCCCGCAGATCTCGGCCAAGATGCTTGCCCCGATGCTGGGCAGGGAAAAGCCGGTGGGCGTGGCAGCCCTCTCGCCGCGCCAGCGCGAGATCCTGCGCCAGATCGGCAAGGGCGAGAGCAACAAGGAAATCGCCGCGGACCTGGGCATCAGCGTCAAGACGGTGGAGACCCATCGCGCCCGCATGATGGAGTCGCTGGGCTGCCGCCGTGCCAATGATCTGGTGCTGCTCGCCGCCCGTCACCAGCACGAGCTGGAGTGATCTGCGCCGGTTCTCCGGCACACAGGCCTTGCCCGCCGCGCATGGCGACGGATTTTTGAAGCCCGACCCGACCGGCGGCACGGAAGGACAAGGTCTCGCCCCCGGACACCCGTCAAAATACCGCGCCGATGTAGGGGTTCCCCCTACACACTGTCAGGGATTTGACGACCCGACTCAGGAACCCCCTGATTCCCGGCGTACGGGAAGAGAAGCAAGATGTGTTCCATAACGCACCGGGGAGTCGGTGCGAACGGGACATCACTTTGAAAGCCTCCATGTCGACCCAGATGGGTCAGCAGCTTCACCTCACCCCGCAACTGCTGCAGTCGATCCGGCTGCTCCAGCTCGACGGCATGCAGCTGGAGCTGGAAATCCGCCGCGCGCTTGAGACCAACCCGCTGCTCGAGATTGAAGAAGCCCCGGAGCCGGCGGCCGCCGAGACTGCCGAAGCCACCACCACCCAGGACGTGGCCGCCTTCGACGAACTGCCCGAAAGCACTATGTGGGATGTGGCCGGTGCCGGTTGGCAGGACGGTGACGATGACCGCATGCAGCGCGTGGCGGCCGGGGAATCCTCCGATCCGCAGCTGCGTGCCCTGCAGCGCCTGGCGATGGAGCTGGATGACCGCGAACTGACCGTGGCCGGTTTCTGGCTGGAGCACTGCGACGACGCCGGCTATCTGGATGCCCCGCTTGCCCAGCTGACCCTGCTCGCCAGTGCGCGCTGCGATGTGGACGCTGCCGGTGTGGAAGCGGTCCGCCAGCAGATCCTGCACGGCGATCCAATCGGCCTGGCCGCGCAGGACCTGTACGAATGCCTGAGCGTGCAGCTGCGCGCCCTGCCCGGCCGCGTGCCGGCCCGCCACCTCGCCCAGCGTGTGCTCGACGACGGCCTGACCGCGCTGGCCGCACACGATTACCCGGCCCTGGCCCAGCAGCTGGACGCCGAGGTCGCCGACATCCATGAGGCCGTCCGGCTGATCCTGTCGCTGCAGCCGCGCCCGGGCGAGAGCCTGTTGCCGGACAGCAATGGCGTGGTGATTCCGGACGTGGTCGCCTGGCATGCCGATGGCCAGTGGCGCGTCGCGCTGAATCCGGCCACCAGCCGCCGCCTCAGCATCAACCCGCAGTACGAACAGGCCCTGGCCGAGACCAGCGAAGCTGCACAGCCACTGCGCGACATGCTGCAGGAAGCGCGCTGGCTGACCCGCGGCCTGTCGATGCGTTACGACACGCTGCTGCGCACGGCCCGCGTGATCATCGAACGCCAGGCCGGCTTCCTGACCCGTGGCGAAGAAGCCATGGCGCCGCTCACCCTGAAGGAAGTGGCCGACGAGATCGGCATGCACGAGTCCACCGTTTCGCGCATCACCACCGGCAAGTACCTGCAGACCCCGCGCGGCACGCTGGAGCTGAAGCACTTCTTCGCGGTGCGCCTGGAAGGTGCCAGCGTCTCCGGCCAGGCCGTCAAGGCCATGGTGCGCCGTCTCATCGAATCCGAACCGGCGGCGCGCCCGCTCGCCGATGAAGCCATCGCCGGCCTGCTTTCGCGCCAAGGGGTGAACATCGCCCGCCGTACCGTTGCAAAATACCGCGAACAACTGGACATCGCCCCGGCGCGCGAACGCCGCCGCAGCCATGCCAGCACCCCGCACCTCCTGGCCCGGGTGGGCTGAAGGAAATGGAAGACATGAACAAGCTCACCGTCCTGCTGGTCGACGACCACGAGGGTTTCATCAACGCCGCCATGCGCCACTTCCGCAAGGTCGATTGGCTCGATGTGATCGGCAGCGCCGCCAATGGCCTGGAAGCGATCGAACGCTCCGAGTCGCTGCGCCCGAAGGTGGTGCTGATGGATCTGGCCATGCCGGAGATGGGCGGCCTGCAGGCGACCCGCCTGATCAAATCCCAGGATGACGCGCCGTACATCGTCATCGCCAGCCACTTCGATGACGCCGAACACCGCGAGCATGCCCTGCGCGCCGGGGCCGACAACTTCGTCAGCAAGCTGTCCTACATCCAGGAAGTGATGCCGATCCTGGAAGGCCTGAAGGGGAACGGATCATGAGCGAATCACGCATCCTGGTACTGGACAACGACGCCGTCCGCGCCGAGCGCACCGTCGCCCTGCTGGAGTTCATGGATTTCAACCCGCGCTGGGTGGCCGATGCCAACGATTTCGACATCACCCGCCACCGCCCGAACGACTGGATGGCCGCGATCATCGGTGGGCTGGACACTTCCGAGCGCAGCGACGCGCTGTTTGCCTGGCTGGGCAAGGGTGCCCTGCCCCCGCCGGTGATGCTGATCGACGGCGACACCACTGCCTTCGCCCAGCAGTTCGGCCTGCACGAGGCCAATGTGTGGCCATTGGAAGCGCCGCTGCGCCACGCGCAGATGGAAGGCCTGCTGCGCCGTGCCAGCCTCAAGCGCCTGGATGCCGAGCACCAGGCCGGCGCCGTGCAGGACCAGGGGCCAACCGGCGATGGCGCGGCCGTCACCCAGCTGCGCCGGATGATCGAACAGGTCGCCGCGTTCGACACCACCGTGCTGGTGCTGGGCGAATCGGGCACCGGCAAAGAAGTGGTCTCGCGCTCGATCCACCAGCGCTCGCCGCGCCGCGACGGCCCGTTCGTGGCGATCAACTGCGGCGCCATTCCGGCCGACCTGCTGGAAAGCGAATTGTTCGGTCACGAAAAGGGCGCCTTCACCGGCGCACTGAGCGCCCGCAAGGGTCGTTTCGAAATGGCCGAGGGCGGCACCCTGCTGCTGGATGAAATCGGCGACATGAGCCTGCCGATGCAGGTCAAGCTGCTGCGCGTGCTGCAGGAGCGCAGCTTCGAGCGCGTCGGTGGCAACCAGACCATCCGTTGCAACGTGCGCGTGATCGCCGCCACCCACCGCGATCTCGAATCGCGCATCGCCGACGGAAAGTTCCGCGAGGATCTGTTCTATCGCCTCAACGTGTTCCCGATCGATGTGCCGGCCCTGCGCGAGCGCAGCGAAGACCTGCCTGCACTGGTCACCACCATCGCCGGCCAGCTGGCCCGTACCGGGCGTGGCGAAGTGCGGTTCACCGGCGAAGCGCTGCAGGCCCTGGCCGCCTACGAGTGGCCCGGCAACGTGCGCGAGCTGACCAACCTGGTCGAGCGCCTCGCCGTGCTGCACCCCAGTGGCAACGTGCGCGTGCAGGACCTGCCGGCCCGCTACCGCGGTGACTTCGCTGCCGCCGCGCCGGTGGCCGTCGCTGCGCCAGCCGCCGTGGCCGACGAACGCCTCGACCTGCGCAGCTTCTCCTTCCACACTCCGGGCGCCCAGAGCACCCCGGCCCTGGACAGCGGCATCGGCCCCGTCAGCCGCGCGCCGGCCCTGCCCGACGATGGCCTGGACCTGCGCAACCACATGGCCAACATCGAGTTGAACCTGATCAACGAAGCGCTGGAACGCACCCAGGGCGTCGTCGCCCACGCCGCCCAGCTGCTCGGCCTGCGCCGCACCACCCTGGTGGAAAAGCTGCGCAAGTACGGCATCGAACGCGACCAGACCGAACTGGCTGGCTGAGCCGATCAACACATGGAAACCAGACGCCCGGGCATGTCCCGGGCTTTTTTGTGGTTCTGCTCGCACGTATCGCGCAACCTCCGCCGGTTTTCCGGCGTCGACTCTCCGGCACGCCAGCGCGTCACACCGCCGCTCGGCCGCTCCCCGGCGCCTCACGAACATCACGGCCGCGCCTGCAGGCGCCGCTGAATACGCAAACCCGCGCCACCCCTACAAAACTGAACCACTCATCCGTTTCGGCACAGCACTTGCAACGTATTCCCGTGTAACCCACCCCTGCTTCGGAACGTTCCAGATGTCGCACTCCGTCACCTCGATCCTTTCTCAGATCCGCACCTTCCAGACCCAGATGGGCCAGCCCACCGTCAGCCCGCTGACGGAGGTGCCGCGCAGCAATGCCATCCAGGGCCTGGTATCCCCCCAGGAGATCCAGGGCCCCAGCTTCACCGAAACCCTGCGGGGCGCCATCGCCGGCGTCAACGATGCGCAACAGAAATCCGGCGCCCTGGCCAAGTCCTTCGAACTGGGTGAACCCGGTGCGGACCTGGCCAAGGTCATGGTCGCCTCGCAGCAGTCCCAGATCGCCTTCCGCGCCACCGTGGAAGTCCGTAACCGTCTCGTCCAGGCTTATCAGGACGTGATGAACATGCCGCTGTAAGGATAGAAACGCATGGCCCTGTCGCTCTCCAAAGAATCGCTGAACACCGAAAAGGCTGGGCAGTGGTTCGACCGGCTGCAAAGCCTGCAGATCACCCGTCGGCTCGGCCTGATGGCGATGATCGCCGTGGCCGTGGCGGCAGGGCTGTTCGTGTTCTTCTGGTCGCAGAAGCCGGGCATGGTGCCCCTGTACACCGGTCTGGACCAGAAGGCCACGGCCGAGGCCACCGACCTGCTGCGCGCGGCACAGATTCCCTTCCAGCTGGATCCCGCCACCGGCGGCATCACCGTGCCGGAAAAGAACCTGCACGATGCCCGCCTGAAGCTGGCCGGCTCCGGCCTGACCGACAGCGGCCGCCTGGGCTTTGAACTGATGGAGCGTGACCCCGGCTTCGGCGTCAGCCAGTTCATGGAAAACGCCCGCTACCAGCACTCGCTGGAAACCGAGCTTTCCCGCACCATCAACACGCTGCGCCCGGTCCGCGATTCGCGCGTGCATCTGGCCATTCCCAAGCCCAGCGCCTTCACCCGCCAGCGTGACGTGGCCAGCGCCTCGGTGGTGCTGGAGCTGCGCGGTGGCCAGCAGCTTGAACGCGGCCAGATCGATGCGATCGTGCACATGGTCGCGGCCAGCATTCCGGACCTGGCGCCCGAGCGCGTCACCGTGGTCGACCAGAGCGGGCGCATGCTCAGCGTCTCCGACCCGAACAGCGAAGCGGCCATGAACGCCGCGCAGTTCGAGCAGGTGCGCCGCCAGGAAACCTCGTTCAACCAGCGCATCCGCGAGCTGCTCGAGCCGATGACCGGTCCCGGCCGCGTCAACCCGGAAGTCAGCGTGGACATGGACTTCTCGGTGATGGAAGAAGCCCGTGAGCTCTACAACGGCGAGCCGCAGAAGCTGCGCAGCGAGCAGATGAGCGAAAACAGCAGCAACGTGCCCGGTCCGCAGGGCGTGCCCGGCGCGGCCAGCAATACCCCGCCCGGCCCGGCCGCCGCGCCGGCCACGGCGCAGGCGCCGACGGAATCCTCCAAGAGCGCGACCCGCAACTACGAGCTGGACCGCACCCTGCAGCACACCCGCCAGCCAGCCGGCCGCATCAAGCGCGTCTCGGTGGCGGTACTGGTGGACAACGTGCCGCGCGCCGGTGCCAACGGCAAGATGGCCGACCAGGCCCTCTCGGCGGCCGAGCTGACCCGCATCGAAGCGCTGGTCAAGCAGGCGGTCGGCTTCGATGCCGAGCGTGGCGACACGGTCTCGGTCATGAATGCCCCGTTCGTGCGCGAAGTCACCCCGGTCGAAGGGCCGAAGTGGTGGGAGCTGCCGCAGGTGCAGGACGCATTGCGCCTGCTGCTCGGCGCGATCGTGGTGCTGGCCCTGGTGTTCGGTGTGCTGCGCCCGGCGCTGCGCTCGATCACCGGCCAGACCAAGTCCAACGATGACGAGCTGGAACCCCATAGTGCCGATGTGCAGCTGGTCGACGATGGCGAAGGGCTGCCGGCGATCGGCAGCGAGCGCCTGCACGCGGCCGGACATGAACCGCTGGCGCTGCCGGTGGACTCTTACGAGGAACGACTGCGCATGGCGCGTGAAGCTGTAAAGACCGATTCCAAGCGCGTGGCCCAGGTGGTCAAGGGCTGGGTGGCCAATGATTGATGCACCTCCCCCGCTGACCGGCGTTCAGCGCGCCGCCGTCCTGCTGCTTTCGCTGGGTGAACTGGACGCGGCCGAAGTGCTGCGCCACATGGAGCCCAAGGAAGTCCAGAAGATCGGCATCGCCATGGCGACCATGACCGACATCACCCGCGAGCAGGTCGAGCGGGTCATGGACCAGTTCGGCAGCGAGCTGGGCTCCAAGACCTCGCTGGGCGTGGGCTCGGACGACTACATCCGCAACATGCTGGTGCAGGCGCTGGGCACCGAAAAAGCCGGCAGCCTGATCGACCGCATCCTGCTGGGGCGCAACACCACCGGCCTGGACGCGCTGAAGTGGATGGATCCGCGTGCCGTGGCTGACCTGGTGCGCAACGAGCACCCGCAGATCATCGCCATCGTGATGGCCCACCTGGAAACCGACCAGGCCGCCGACGCGCTCAAGCTGCTGCCCGAACGCACCCGCGTGGACGTGCTGCTGCGTATCGCCACGCTGGATGGCATTCCGCCGAACGCGCTCAATGAGCTCAACGAGATCATGGAGCGCCAGTTCGCCGGCAACCAGAACCTGAAGTCATCCAACGTGGGCGGCGTGCAGTGTGCGGCCAACATCCTGAACTTCATGGACAGCGGCCAGGACCAGGCAATCCTCGGTGAGATCGCCCGCATCGATGCCCCGCTGAGCGGCCGCATCCAGGACCTGATGTTCGTGTTCGACGATCTGGTGGACCTGGACGACCGCGAACTGCAGCTGGTGCTGCGCGAAGTCAGCGGCGAGCGCCTCGGCCTGGCCCTGCGCGGCGCCGACATCAAGGTGCGCGACAAGATCACCCGCAACATGTCCCAGCGTGCCGCTGAAATCCTGCTCGAAGACATGGAGGCCCGCGGCCCGGTGCGCCTGTCCGATGTGGAAGTGGCGCAGCGCGAGATCCTGGCGATCGTCAAGCGGATGGCCGATGAAGGCACCGTCACCATTGGCGGCAACGCGGAGGCCATGCTGTGAACAACGCCGTGCGCTGGCTTGCCCCGGACCTGCTGGCGGTGCCCGAGCCGCCGCCGGAACAGCAGTTCGAACTCACCGAACCGGATCCGGACCACGAGCCGGAACCGCTGCTGCAGCTGCCGACCCTGGAAGAAATCCAGGCGATCCAGGACAACGCCGAGAAAGACGGCTTTGATCACGGTCACGCCGAAGGCCTGGCCCAGGGCCAAGCGGAAGTGCGCCGGCTGATCGCCCAGATCGAAGGCATCCTGGACAACTTCAGCCGGCCACTGGTGCGGCTGGAGAACGAGGTGGTCGCCGCACTGGGCGAGCTGGCGGTGCGGGTGGCCGGCAACCTGGTCGGGCGTGCCTACGAGGCCGAACCGGAACTGCTGGCGCAGCTGGTCAACGAGGCCCTGGATGCCGTCGGTGGCGCGAGCCGCGACGTGGAAGTCCGCCTGCATCCGGACGACATCGCTGCGCTGGCGCCGGTGCTCAACCTGGCCCCGAACCAGCGCCTGACGCCGGATCTGAGCCTGAGCCGCGGCGACCTGCGCGTGCATGCCGAGGCCGTGCGCATCGACGGCACGCTCGACGCTCGCCTGCGCGGCGCCCTGGATGCGGTCATCCGCAAAGCCGGAACCACCCCATGAACACCGAGACCCTGCCCCCGCCCGCCGATTGGACTGCCGCACGCAACCTGCGGCTGGCTTCGCGGCTGGACAACATCCGCCCGGACACCGCCCATGGCCGCGGCCTGATCCGCGAAGGCGTGCTGCGCCGTGCGGTCGGCCTGACGCTGGAAGCAGTCGGCTGTGAAGCGCCGATGGGCGCCAGCTGCAAGGTCGAAGTGGCCGACGGTGGCTGGGTCGATGCCGAAGTGGTCGGCTTCGCCGGCGAACGCACCTACCTGATGCCCAGCGCCGAACTGCACGGCCTGCTGCCCAATGCGCGGGTGGTGCCCTCGCTCGGCCGTGGCGGCGTGGAAGTGGGCGAAGGCCTGCTTGGGCGCGTGATCGACAGCGACGGCGTGCCGCTGGATGGCAAGGGCCCGATCCGCGCCGAAGGTACCGTCGGCATGGCCGGCGTCTCGATCAACCCGCTCGCACGCGAGCCGATCACCCAGCCGCTGGACGTGGGCGTGCGCGCGATCAACGCCCTGCTGCCGATTGGCCGTGGCCAGCGCGTCGGCCTGTTCGCAGGCTCCGGTGTCGGTAAATCGACCCTGCTGGGCATGATGACCCGCTACACCGCCGCCGATGTCATCGTGGTCGGCCTGATCGGTGAACGTGGCCGCGAAGTCCGCGATTTCGTGGAAAGCACGCTGGGCGAAGAAGGCCTGCGCCGCGCCGTGGTGGTGGCCAGCCCGGCCGACCGCCCGCCCTTGGCCCGCCTGCACGGTGCCTACCGCGCGACCGCGATCGCCGAGTGGTTCCGCGACCAGGGCTTGAACGTCCTGCTGCTGATGGATTCGCTGACCCGCTTCGCGCAGGCCCAGCGCGAAATCGGCCTGTCGGTCGGTGAGCCGCCGACCACGCGCGGCTATCCGCCGTCCGTGTTCGCCAAGCTGCCGGCCCTGGTCGAGCGAGCCGGCAACGGTGCCAAGGGCCGCGGCTCGATCACCGCGTTCTACACCGTGCTGACCGAAGGCGATGATCCGCAGGATCCGATCGCCGATGCCGCACGCGCGATTCTTGACGGCCACATCCTGCTCTCGCGCCGCGTCGCCGACAGCGGTCTGTACCCGGCCATCGACGTGGAATCCTCGGTCAGCCGCGTGGTCACGGAAATCGCCGACGAGCCGTGGCGGCTGCGCATCCGCAAGCTCAAGCGGCTGGTCTCGGCGTATTCGTCCAACCGCGACCTGATCGCGATCGGTGCGTATCAGCGCGGCAACGACCCGGCGACCGACGAGGCGCTGGAGCGCTGGTCGGACATTGTTGAATTCCTCGGCCAGGACGTCGGCAAAGCCGCCGACCTGCCGCACAGTCAGGCCGCCCTCAAGCGGCTGGTGGAACCAGAGAGTTAAGCCATGATCCAATCCAAGCGCTTCGACCCCTTGCTGAAACGAGCCCAGGACCACGAAGACGAGGTCGCCCGCGACCTGGCCGAGCGCCAGCGTGCGCTCGACACGCATGTGTCGCGCCTGGATGAGCTGCGCCGTTATGCCGAGGAGTACGCCGGTGCCCAGATGTCGGCCACCAGCCCGGCCCAGCTGATGAACCGCCGCGCCTTCCTGGATCGCCTGGACAGTGCGGTCGCCCAGCAGCGCCAGACCGTGGACAACAACCGCGAGAAGGTGGACGCCGAGCGCGCCCGCCTGTTGCTGGCCAGCCGTGACAAGCAGGTGCTGGAACAGCTCGCCGCCAGCTACCGCGCGCAGGAGAAGGTGGTCACCGACCGCCGCGACCAGCGCGAGATGGACGACCTCGGCGCCCGCCGCTCGCGCCAGGCGCAGCGCGAAGACAGCGAGAACGGAGGCACCCCGTGATGCCCCCCGCCCTGCTCGGCGGCGCCGCATCCGCACAGAATGCGGGCGGCACCTCGGCCAGCCCCCGCGCGGACAGCGCCAGCGGCACCGACCGTCGGGACTTTGACGCGCTGCTCAAGCCGGGCAATGAGGCACCGCGCAACGACACGCCGCGCAGGTCGGGCAGCAGCCGCGATGCGGCCAAGAGCACCACCACTACCACCACTCCGCCCGGCCAGGACAAGGACGCAGCGACGCGCCCCTCCACGCCCGGCGCCAAGAAGGCCGACGACAAGGTCGCCACCACCGATGCCACTGCCACAGCACCGGCCACGGCGGAGAAGCCGGCCGCCGAACCGGCCGACGACACCGAAGCCGCATGGCCACCGCTGGGGCTGGCCGGGCTCGCATTGAACGGTCTGCCGGTACCGGCGCCCCCGCCGGTCATGCCCGTCACACCCGTGGCGACCGGCGCCGCCGCGGGCGCCAATGCGGCCCAGCCGGCCTTGGCCACCGCAGCCCCGGACGCCAACACCACCACCCCGGCGCTGGCCGCCGCGCCATCCACCGACGGCAGCATCGCCCTGCCCGCCTTGGCCACCGACGCCGCGCCGGCCGACGATGCCCCGCTGCTCAAGACCTTCACGGACGCCTTGAACGCGGCCACCAACGACGTCCCCGATGCCCCTGCCAGCCCGCTGCTGCATGCGCTGCAGGGCATGACCGAGGCCAAGCCCACGGTGGCGAGCCTGTTCACCGGCTCACCTACCGCCACCCCGCACCTGGGGGGTGAGGATTTCGACGATGCCGTCGGCGCGCGCGTCGGTTGGCTGGCGGACCAGAAGATCGGCCACGCCCACATCAAGATCACCCCGAACGACCTCGGTCCGATCGAGGTGCGCCTGCAGCTGGACGGCGACAAGGTCCATGCGACCTTCACCAGCGCCCACGCCGACGTGCGCCATGCACTGGAAAGCAGCCTGCCGCGCCTGCGCGACCTGCTTGGCGAGCAGGGCTTCCAGCTTGGCAATGCCGATGTAGGCCACGAGCAGAACGCGCCCGATGGCGGACGTGGCGATGGCCGCGGCGGAATGAACGGCGACGACGGAGAACCGGCGCTGGCCGACACCACGCTGTCGCCTTCGCAGTTGATCCGCCAGCGCGGCCTGGTCGACGCCTACGCGTGATCGCACGCGGCGGCGCGGGCCCAACCGCGCCGCCAGAAACCCGACACGCGTCATCTTCAGCATTCAGGCACGACCTTTGCATGTAGGCAGGAAGCAATCCTCTGGAGCTTCCCCTCGTGGCCGCAGCCGCCGATAAAACCAAGAAATCCGCCGACAAGGACAAGACCGCCAAGCCGCGCAGTCCGCTCCTGGTCACCGCCCTGGTCGCGGTGCTCGCCGCTGGCGCCGCCGGCGGCGGGGTCTGGTACTTCACCCAGTCCAAGCACGATGACAAGGCCGCCAAGCCGGCCGCCAGCAAATCCGCGGTGCCTGCCCCGGCCCAGTACTTCGGCCTTGAGCCACCGTTCGTGGTCAACCTCAACAGCAGCTTCGACGGCCCGCGCTACCTGCAGGTCGAAGTGCAGCTGATGAGCCGCGACCCGGCCGCGATGGAGGCGATCAAGCTGCATGCGCCGGCCATCCGCGCCAAGCTGCTGATGCTGTTCTCCCAGGTCGAGCCGAGCGACATCGCCGACCGCGCCGGCAAAGAGCGCCTGCAGGCCAGCTCGCTGGCTGAAGTGCAGAAGCTGCTCAAGGCCGAGACCGGCAAGCCCGGTGCCGACGAATTGCTGTTCACCAGTTTCGTGACCCAGTAAGGGCGACCATGAATGACCTGCTTTCCCAGGACGAGATCGATGCCCTGCTGCATGGCGTGGACTCCGGTGCGGTCGAGACCGACATCGATGCGCCCACGCCCGGCGAGGCGCGCTCGTACGATTTCGCCAGTCAGGACCGCATCATCCGCGGCCGCATGCCGACCCTGGAAATGGTCAATGAGCGCTTCGCGCGCCTGTGGCGCATCGGCCTGTTCAACCTGATCCGCCGCTCGGCCGAGCTCTCCGTGCGGGGCATCGAGCTGATCAAGTTCAACGACTACATGCACTCGCTGTACGTGCCGACCAACCTCAACCTGATCCGCTTCAAGCCCCTGCGCGGGACCGGGCTGATCGTGTTCGAGCCGACGCTGGTGTTCGCGATCGTGGACAACTTCTTCGGCGGTGATGGGCGCTACCCGACCCGCATCGAAGGCCGCGAGTTCACCGCCACCGAGATGCGCGTGATTCACCTGCTGCTCAAGCAGACCTTCGCCGATCTGCAGGAAGCCTGGGCGCCGGTGATGGATGTGGAGCTGGAGTACATCAACTCCGAGATCAATCCGCACTTCGCCAACATCGTGACGCCGCGCGAGTACGTGGTGGTGTGCCGCCTGCATGTCGAGCTTGACGGGGGTGGCGGCGACATCCACGTCACCCTGCCCTACTCGATGCTCGAGCCGATCCGTGAGCTGCTTGACGCGGGCATCCAGAGCGACCGCAACGACCGCGACGCCAGCTGGGGCGTGATGCTGCGCGAGCAACTCAACATCGCCGAGGTCACGCTCTCCACCGTCCTGGCCACCAAACGCATGAGCCTGCGCGACCTGACCAAGCTGAAGATCGGCGACGTGCTGCCCATCGAGCTGCCCAAGCAGGTGCCGGTGTGCGTGGAAAACGTGCCGGTGTTCACCGGCGAGTTCGGCGTCGCCAACGGCTTCAACGCGGTGAAGATCACCGCCACCCATCCCCCGGGCACCCGCCCACGCGTTCCCGTACTGCAGGAAGACCCGCAATGAACGATATCGAATCCAACGCGCCGGCACCGGCGCAGTTCACCCAGCTGCAGTCCGATGACACCACGGTCGGCGACGAGCTCAACCTGGATGTGATCCTGGATGTGCCAGTGACGCTGTCGCTGGAAGTGGGCCGCGCCCGCCTGCCGATCCGCAACCTGCTGCAGCTCAACCAGGGCTCGGTGGTGGAACTGGAGCGCGGTGCCGGCGAATCGCTTGACGTGTTCGTCAACGGCACCCTGATCGCCCATGGCGAGGTGGTGGTGATCAACGACCGCTTCGGCGTGCGCCTGACCGACGTGGTCAGCCCGAGCGAACGGATCCGGAGACTGCGTTGAGTGCCGGGCTGCTGATCGCGGCCGGCGCCTCGACCGTCAAGGTCGGCCAGCATGCCGCCGCTGCACCGGGCATGTTCGGTGCGGTGCTGGCACTGCTCGGCGTGCTGGCGTTGATCATCGGGCTGGGCTGGCTGCTCAAGCGCATGCCCGGCAGCGGCTTCCGCCCGGCCGAAGGGCTGCGCGTGGTCGCCAGCCTGACCGTCGGCGCGAAAGAGCGCGTGGTGGTGGTCGAGGTCAATGGCACCCAGCTGCTGCTGGGTGTCACTGCCGGCGGCATCAACACGTTGCATCAGCTGCCCGAACCCCTGCCGGCCCCGACGCCGGCGCGCCTTCCCGATTTCAAACACCTCCCGAATTTCGCCCAGCTGCTGCAACAGCGGCTGCGCAAGGAACCCTGACCATGCGTGGCCCCCGTACTTCCTGGACCCGATACCTGCCGCTGTTGCTCACTGCCCTGCTGTGCGCGCTGCCGGCCCTGGCCTGGGCCGCACCCGGCGTACCGGGTGTGCCGGCGCTGCCGGATGTGAATGTCGGCAAGATCGGCGGGCAGCCGGTCAGCCTGCCGCTGCAGACGTTGCTGCTGATGACGGCGATCACCCTGATTCCGTCGATGCTGCTGGTGCTGACCGCGTTCACCCGCATCATCATCGTGCTGGGCCTGCTGCGCCAGGCGCTGGGCACCGGCCAGACCCCGTCCAACCAGGTGCTGCTCGGCCTGGCGCTGTTCCTCACCGCGATGGTGATGCTGCCGGTGTGGCAGAAGGCGTGGGGCAGCGGCATGGCGCCGTACCTCAATGGCGAGATCGATTTCCAGACCGCCTGGACCCTGACTACCCAGCCGCTGCGCGCCTTCATGCTGGCGCAGATCCGCGAGACCGATCTGATGACCTTTGCCGGCATGGCCGGCCACGGCACCTACGACAGCCCGGATGCCATCCCGTTCCCGATCCTGGTCGCCTCGTTCGTCACCAGCGAGCTCAAGACCGCCTTCGAAATCGGCTTCCTGATCTTCATTCCGTTCGTGATCATCGATCTGGTCGTGGCCAGCGTACTGATGTCGATGGGCATGATGATGCTCTCGCCGATGCTGGTCTCCGCCCCGTTCAAGATCCTGTTGTTCGTGCTGGTGGATGGCTGGGTTCTGGTGGTGGGCACGTTGGCCGCCAGCTTCAATGCGGTCTGACCGCCCCGCCCTGTTGATCGATACGGACCCGAGACTGACATGACGCCCGAACTTGCCCTGACCGAACTG
Source organism: Stenotrophomonas sp. PS02301 (assembly GCF_029959485.1). NCBI lineage: Bacteria > Pseudomonadati > Pseudomonadota > Gammaproteobacteria > Lysobacterales > Lysobacteraceae > Stenotrophomonas > Stenotrophomonas sp. PS02301. The sequence continues at coordinate 19,399 of NZ_JASCOO010000013.1, read as the reverse complement.
CGTGGTGGCCTGATCACCGTGCTGTGGGTTGCCGGCCCGCTGCTGCTCACCGTGCTGATCGTCGGCGTGGTGGTTGGCGTGGTCCAGGCCGCGACCCAGCTCAACGAACCCACCATCGCCTTCGTCGCCAAGGCCGCGGCATTGACCGTGGTGCTGTTCGCCCTCGGCAGCCTGCTGATCGGCCACCTGGTCGAATACACCACGCTGCTGTTCCAGCGCATTCCGCATCTGATCGGCTGAGGCAGCCGCCGTGGATTCCGCGACCCAGATGGCCGCCGATGGCCTGCAGGCCTTCGGCATGATCGGCACGATCCTGTGGACCATGCTGCGCATCGGCGCGATGCTGATGGCCATGCCGCTGATCGGTACGCGCGCGGTGCCGTCACGGATCCGGGTGCTGCTTGCCGGCGCATTGGCGATCGCGCTGTCGCCGATGCTGCCGCCGGTGCCCGAATGGACCGGCTTCGATGCGGCTACGGTGCTGACCATTGCCCGCGAACTGGCGATCGGTGTCTCGATCGGCTTCGTGCTGCGCCTGGTCTTCGAGGCCGGTGCCATGGCCGGCGAACTGGTCGCCCAGGGCACCGGCCTGGCCTTTGCACAGATGAGCGATCCGCTGCGCGGCGGCAGTTCCGGCGTGATCGGGCAGTGGTTCTATCTGCTGTTCGGCCTGCTGTTCTTCACCGTCAACGGCCACCTGGCGCTGATCTCGCTGTTGATGGACAGCTACAAGGCCTTGCCGATCGGCACCTCGCTGCCCGATCCGCAGGCGTTCCTGAGCATCGCCCCGACGTTCCTGCTGCAGGTGTTCCGTGGCGCGCTCACGCTGGCACTGCCGCTGACCGTGGCGATGCTCGCGATCAACCTGGCCTTCGGCGTGCTGGCCCGTGCAGCGCCTGCGTTGAACCCTATCCAGCTCGGCCTGCCGGTCGCACTGCTGTTGGGCCTGTTCCTGCTGACCGTGCTGGCCGGCGAGATGGGGCCGCCGGTGCAACGCCTGTTCGATGCGGCGTTCGATGCCGCCGACAGTGTCAGCCGTTGACCCGGGACACGCGGCGGGACACCGCGTGCCGCCATGGGTTGGGGGCACCAACGCCACTTGCGGGGCACCGGGGGCCTGACGGTAGTCTTGACCGCTCGGCCGCACATGCCTTTGCAACGCAATGACAGAATCTTCACCGTGTCTTTGCGGTGATGGCCGGGTGTCCTGTCGTATCGCTCAGATGTTGACCAGGGAGAGTGTCTTCCATGCTGATCGGCAGCTATACCCCGTGGTTGGTGGTGATTTCGTTTCTCGTCGCAGTACTGGCCTCCTTCACCGCACTGGATATGTCCAGCCGGGTGACGACCGCCACCACGCGCCGCACCACCTGGTTGTGGTTGGTCGGCGGCGGCTGCGCGATGGGGCTGGGCATCTGGTCGATGCACTTCATCGGCATGCTCGCCTTCCAGTTGCCGATCCCGCTCGGCTATGCGCTTGGCCTGACCACCGTCTCGCTGCTGGCCGCCATGGCCTCCTCCATCTTCGCCCTGTGGCTGGTCTCGCAGCCGACCCTGCCGCACGGGCGGCTGGCGCTTGGCGCCGTGCTGATGGGCAGTGGCATCGCCTCGATGCATTACCTGGGCATGGCCGCGCTGCACATGCAGCCCGGGATCGACTACCACGCCGGCTGGGTGGCGCTGTCGCTGCTGATCGCAGTGGCGGCCTCGTGGACGGCCCTGTTCATTGCCTTCCGCCTGCGCAGCACCCACCGGCGCCTGCGCGACCGCGCCGCACCTGCACTGGTGCTGGGCACCGCGATCGTGGGCATGCATTACACCGGCATGGCCGCCGCCCGCTTTCCGGCGGGCAGCATCTGCGGTGCTGCGGCCGGTGACGGCCTGCAGGCGCAATGGCTGGCACTGGTGGTGCTGGCCCTGACCATCGCGATCCTGGCGGTGGTCTTGATCGTGTCCTGGCTGGACCAGCGCATGGAAGCGCAGCTGCTGCGGCTGCGCAATACCGACCTGAGCAGCTCGCTGGATGATGCGCAGGCGGAGTTGACCCAGGCCGCCCTGCACGATCCCCTGACCCGCCTGCCGAACCGCCGGCTGCTGCAGCAGCGCATCGAGCAGGCCCTGGCCGAGGCCGAACAGCGCGGCAGCCGCTTCGCGGTCATGTTCATGGATCTGGACGGCTTCAAACAGGTCAACGATGCCTACGGCCACCAGACCGGCGATGCGCTGCTGGTGGCCGTCGCCGACCGCACCCGCAAGCTGCTGCGGCCGGCGGACATGCTGGCGCGGCTGGGCGGCGATGAGTTCGTGCTGGTGGTGCCGATCGAGAACGACGAGGACGTGGCGACACTGGCCAGTCGGCTCATCCAGACCGTCGGCAACGAGCCACTGCTGCCGCGCCACGACCTGCAGGTGACCGCCAGCATCGGCATCGCGATCTGCCCGGACCACGCCGCCAGCGAGCGCCAGCTGATGGCCTTCGCCGATGCGGCGATGTACCAGGCCAAGGAAGCCGGTCGCAACGCCTACGTGCTGTTTGCGGACTGGATGAATGACAGCGCCGAGCAGCAGTTCCAGCTGCTGGCCGACCTGCGCCGCGCCATCGGCAGCGAGCAGCTGTTCCTGCACTACCAGCCCAAGACCCGCGTCGCCGGGCAATCCATCAGCGGCGCCGAAGCGTTGATCCGCTGGCGGCATCCGCAACAGGGCCTGATTCCGCCGGACCGTTTCATCCGGCTGGCCGAGCGCAGTGGCGTGATCAACGAGATCGGGCGCTGGGCACTGGATGAAGCCTGCCGCCAGCTGCGCGTGTGGCACGACGCCGGGCATGACGGCTGGACGGTGTCGGTGAATCTCTCGCCGGTCCAGTTCGCCTCGCCCAACCTGCTGAAGGAAGTGCGCGAGGCGCTGCAGACCCATCGTATCGAGCCGCGCCGGCTGATCCTGGAGATCACCGAAAACACGGTGATGCGCGATACCGAGGCCAGCCTGACCCTGTTGCAGGCCATGGCGGCGTTGGGGGTGGGCATCTCCATCGATGACTTCGGTACCGGCTACTCCAGCCTGTTGTATCTCAAGCGCCTGCCCGCCACCGAGATCAAGATCGACCATGCGTTCGTGCGCGACCTGGAAAACAGCTCCGAGGATGTGGTGATCGTCTCGGCGATCGTGGCCCTGGGGCATGCGCTGGACATGGATATCGTCGCCGAGGGGGTCGAGACCGCCGGTCAGCGCGCTTACCTGGAACGGTTGGGCTGCGATTACCTGCAGGGCTATCTGCTGGGTAGACCGGTAGACGCCCAGCGCTTCATGCAGCTGCATGATCTGCCCCGCCCACGGGTGGAAGTGGCGGCAGGCTGGAAGGCGCCCCAACGGCCGGACGCCGCAGCCGGGTGATGCCGGCCCGGTAACCGGCTGGTCACGGAACGGTTCTTGCACGGACCCGGGTATCTCCTCCCGTGTCGTGCCCTGATGTCCGAGAACGAACAAGCCGGCGAAAAGACCGAATTACCCACCGAGAAACGCCTGCGCGATGCCCGGGAACAGGGCAACATCCCGCGCTCGCGGGAGCTGGCGACGGCGGCCGTGTTCGGTGCCGGCGTGCTGGCGCTGATGGCGTTCTCCGGCACCATCGCCCGCAACGCCAAGACCTGGATGCAGTTCGCGCTCAGCCCCGAGCCGGGCCTGCGCCTGCATCGCCAGGCGCTGTTCGGCCACTTCGGCGAGCTGCTGCTGCGCCTGCTGCTGGGCATGTGGCCGCTCGTGGTGATCTGCCTGTTGGCCAGTTTCCTGTCGCCGGTGGTGATGGGCGGGCTGCGCTGGTCGAACAAGTCGCTGATGCCCGATTTCAAGCGGCTCAGCCCGATGGCCGGCATGAAGCGCCTCTACGGGCCTGAAGCGATCGCCGAGTTCACCAAGTCGCTGCTGCGCATCGCCTTCGTCGGCACCGCGGCGGGGCTGGTGGTGTGGCACGGCGTGCGACCGCTGCGCGACCTGCTCAACCAGCCCCTGGAAGCGGCGATGGTGCACGGCCTGGGCTTCACCCTGAAGCTGATGCTGGCCACCGGCGGCGCGATGATGCTGCTGGCCGCCATCGATGCGCCGTACCAGCGCTGGAACTGGATGCGCAAGCTGAAGATGACCCGTGAAGAGCTGCGCCGGGAAATGAAGGAAAGCGAGGGCAGCCCCGAGGTCAAGGGCCGTATCCGCCAGCTGCAGCAGCAGATGTCCAACCGCCGGATGATGGAAGCGGTGCCCACGGCCGATGTCGTGGTGGTCAACCCCACCCACTACGCGGTCGCCCTGAAGTACGAAGGCGGAAAGATGGGCGCGCCTACCGTGGTCGCCCTGGGCGTGGATGAAACCGCCCTGCGCATCCGTGAAGTGGCCGACGGCAACAAGGTCGCCATCGTCTCCGCCCCGCCTTTGGCACGCGCCTTGTATCGGGAAGGTCAACTTGGAAAGGAAATTCCCGTGAGACTGTATTCGGCCGTGGCCCAGGTGCTCTCCTACGTCTACCAGCTGCGCAGTTGGGGGACCGGCCCGATGCCGGCGGCACCGAGCATCGACATCGATGAATTCGGCAAGGGAGGCCGCCCATGAGCGCGCAACCTGCCGGGATGAACGTGCGCCGCGCGCTGGACATGATCCGCCACGGGCTGGGTGCCCCGCTGATCGTGCTGGCCCTGCTGGCCATGGTGGTGGTGCCGCTGGCACCGCCGGTGCTCGATGCGCTGTTCACCTTCAACATCGCCATCTCGCTGATGGTGCTGCTGGCGGTGGTCTACGTGAAGCGCCCGCTGGACTTCACCATCTTCCCGATCGTGCTGCTGGTCACCACGATGCTGCGGCTGGCCTTGAACGTGGCCTCCACCCGTGTGATCCTGCTCAATGGTCAGAACGGCCACGAAGCGGCCGGCAAGGTGATCGCCTCGTTCGGTGAGTTCGTGATCGGCGGCAACTACGCGGTCGGCATCGTGGTGTTCGCGATCCTGACCATCATCAACTTCGTGGTGATCACCAAGGGGGCCGGGCGCGTCTCCGAAGTGACCGCACGCTTCATCCTCGATGCCATGCCCGGCAAGCAGATGGCGATCGACGCCGATCTCAACGCCGGTTTGCTGACGCGTGAAGAGGCCAAGGCCCGTCGTGAGGAGGTCCGCGAGGAAGCCGACTTCTACGGTGCGATGGACGGTGCCAGCAAGTTCATCCGCGGCGATGCGATCGCCGGCATCCTGATCCTGTTCATCAACCTGGTCGGTGGCCTGGCGGTCGGCGTGCTCCAGCACGGCATGCCGTTCGGTGATGCCGCCGCGACCTACACCCTGCTCTCCATCGGTGACGGCCTGGTCGCCCAGCTCCCGGCGCTGCTGGTGTCCTCGGCGGTCGCCATGCTGGTCACCCGCGCCTCGCGCTCGCAGGACATGGCCCAGGCCATGATGGGCCAGGTGTTCGGCCAGTACCGCGCGCTGACCATCGCCGCCGCGATTCTGGCGGTGGTCGGCCTGGTGCCGGGCATGCCCAACGTCGCCTTCTTGACGCTGGCCGCGATCCTCTTCTTCATCGCCTGGAAGGCCTGGAAGAAGAGCACGGCCGAAGCCCGCGCCGCCGAATCTCCCGCCGCCAACCGTTCCGATACCCTCGGCCTGCCCGGCGCGGCGCCCTCGCCCACCGCCGAGCTGACCTGGGATGAGCTGCGCCCGGTCGATCCGCTCGGCCTGGAAGTCGGCTACCGGTTGATTCCGCTGGTGGACAAGAACCAGGGCGGCGAGCTGATGGCGCGGATCAAGGGCGTGCGCCGCAAGCTCACCCACGACATCGGCTTCCTGATTCCCTCCGTGCATATCCGCGACAACCTGGAACTGCCGGCCACCGCGTATCGCCTGCTGATCCACGGCGTGCCGGTGGCCACCGCCGAGATCCACCCCGACCGCGAACTCGCGTTGGACCCGGGCAGCGCCCTGGGCACGCTGGAGGGCATCGCCGGCAAGGATCCTGCCTTCGGGCTGGATGCGACCTGGATCCAGCCACACCAGCGTGCCAATGCCGAATCGATGGGCTACACCGTGGTCGACCCGGCCACCGTGGTCGCCACCCATCTGTCGCACCTGATCCGCGAGCACGCCCCGGAGCTGCTTGGCCATGAAGAAGTGCAGCAGTTGCTGGCCAACCTGGCCAAGAGCGCGCCGAAGCTGGTCGAAGATCTGACACCCAAGTCGCTGCCGCTGTCGGCCGTGGTGCGCGTGCTGCAGAACCTGCTGATCGAGCGCATTCCGATCCGCCAGCTGCGCAAGATCGTTGAATCGCTGGTGGAAAGCGCGCCGACCAGCCAGGACCCGGCCGTGCTCACCGCTGCCGTGCGCAATGCGCTGGGCCGTTTCATCGTGCAGGAGATCGCCGGGATGTCGCCGGAGCTGCCGGTCTTCACCCTCAACCCGCAACTGGAACGCGTCTTGCAGGAGTCCACACAGGGCAACGGCGCCGCGCTGGAACCCGGACTCGCCGAGCGACTGCATCAAAGCCTGGCCGAATGTGTCGGCAAGCAGGAAGCGAAGAACGAGCCGGCGGTCGTGCTGGTGCCCGGCCCGGTACGTGCCGCGCTGGCACGGCTGGTACGCCACAGCGTCCCCTCGCTGTCCGTACTCGCCTACAGCGAGGTGCCCGAGGACAAACGGTTGAAGCTGGTCGGCACGATCAGTTGAGCCGGACACCCGACGGCACCGCGACAGAAAACAGACACCTCATTCGATTTCACCGCAGCAGGAAATAAAGGGACTCCCTGACCGTGCAGACCACCGACAACCAGCGTTTCCCTTCCACCACTCCGCCGCCCCAGTCCCGGTACCACAGCATGAAAATCAAACGCTTCGTCGCCTCCGATATGCGCTCGGCCATGAACCTGGTGCGCAAGGAACACGGGCCGGACGCAGTGATCCTGTCCAACCGCCGGATCGCCGAAGGTGTCGAAATCGTGGCGGCGGCCAACTACGACGAAAGCGCCGTGCAGCGTGCGCTGGAAGCGGCCCGCAAGGATGTCGCGCCGCCGGCACCGCGCCCGCGCAGCGCCGCCGATGCCGTGATTGCCGCGGTGACCCGCCGCAAGGCCCCGGTCGCCACGCCCGAGCCGGTGGCCGCAACCACCTCGGCCGTGGCCGCACTGGCCCGCGCCGCCGTCGGCGCGACCGGTCGCACCCTGGATACCGCCAACGAAATCGTGCCGCCGCCGGGCAGCGACGGTTTCGCTGCCACCCTGGCCCGCGCCAGCGTCAGCCCTGCCGTCAATGAACCGTCGCTGCCGGAGCAGATCTTCGCGCCGTTCAACGTCGAGCAGGCCGCCGCCGCCTCGCCTGCCGCACCGGTAGAGGCCATCGCCGCACCCGCCCCGATCAACCGCGCCCGCTTCGTGATCGATCCGCCACTGGAGGAGACGGACGAGACCGTGCTGCCGGTCGCCGCTGCGCTCGCGCCCTTGCCGATCGTCGCTGCTGCCCTGCCGCCGGCCCTCCCGTTGCCGATCGCCGAGACCGTCATCGCCGCCGCCAATGAACCGGCACCGGTCGTGGCCAGCGTGCCGGAACTGACGGTCATCCAGCGCGATGACGAAGAAATCCGCCAGCTGCGCCATGAAGTGGCCGGCATGCGCCATGTCATCGAGCGCGAGATGCACCGCTTCACCGATGAGCGCCTGCGCGGCTCGCCGGTGCGCGCCGCCGCACTGGACCTGATGGACGAATACGGCTTCGACGCCGGCATCAGCCGCGACGTGGCCATGCAGATTCCGCTGGATACCGAGGCCCACCGTGGCCGCGGCCTGATGCTCGGCCTGCTCTCCAAGAAGCTGCCGATCGCCCCGGTCGATCCGCTGGAAGCCGGCGGCGTGATCGCCCTGGTCGGCCCCACCGGCGCCGGCAAGACCACCACCATCGCCAAGCTGGCCTCGCGTTTCGCCGAGGCGCATGCCGCCCGCGATGTCGCCCTGGTCACCACCGATACCGGCCGCATCGGCGCCCGCGAGCAGCTGTACGGCTTCGGCCGCCAGCTCGGCATCGCCGTCCACGAGGCCAGCAGCGGCAGCGATCTGAACCAGCTGCTGGAACGCCTGAAGGACTACAAGCTGGTCCTGATCGACACCGCCGGCCTGGGCCCGCGCGACCGCGCCCTGGCGGCCCAGCTGCAGTGGCTGCGTGCCGCCGAGCAGATCCGCACCCTGCTGGTGCTGCCGGCCAACACCAGCTTCGGCGACATGGACGAGGTGGTCCGCCGCTTCAGCGCCGCCAACCCGCAGGGCGTGGTGCTGAGCAAGCTGGACGAAACCGGCCGCTTCGGTACCGCCCTGTCGGTGGCCGTGGATCACCGCCTGCCGATCACCTGGGTCACCGATGGCCAGGACGTTCCTGAAGACCTGCACCGTGCCAGTGCGGCCAATCTTGTACTTCGCCTTGAAGATTTGCGCCGCGCGGCCGATATGCCCTGCAACCCGGAGTTGAACCATGCCGTCGCGTGAGTACGCCAAGCTGACCAAGACCTTCCCGTTGTCGGCTACCCGAAGCCAGCCGCTGGGCCCGGTCCGCACCATCGCCGTCACCGGCGGCAAGGGCGGCGTGGGCAAAACGAACGTTTCGGCCAATCTGGCCGTGGCGCTGGCGGACATGGGCAAGCGCACGCTGCTGCTGGATGCCGACCTCGGCCTGGCCAACATCGACGTGATCCTCGGCCTGCAGCCGAAGGTGACCCTGGCCGACCTCGTCGCCGGGCGCTGCACGCTGGAAGAAGTGATCATGGAAGGCCCCGGCGGCGTGCTGGTGGTCCCGGCCGCCTCCGGTCGCCGCCACATGGCCGAGCTGCAGCCGGCCGAGCACGTCGGCCTGGTCAACGTGTTCTCCGAGCTCGAGCGCGAGCTGGACATCATGATCGTGGATACCGCCGCCGGCATCACCGATGGCGTGCTGACCTTCTGCCAGGCCGCACAGGACACCGTGGTGGTGGTCTGCGATGAGCCGGCCTCGATCACCGACGCCTACGCGCTGATCAAGGTCCTCTCGCGCGAGCGCGGCGTGGACCGGATCCAGGTGGTGGCCAACATGGTGCGCGACCCGAACGAAGGCCGCGTGCTGTACGAAAAGCTGAGCCGCGTCTGCGAGAAGTTCCTCGCCGATGTCTCGCTGAACTACCTGGGCTGCGTGCCGCAGGATGACTGGCTGCGCCTGTCGGTGCAGCGCCAGCAGCCGGTGGTGAAGGCCTACCCGTCCAGCCCGGCCGCCCTGGCGCTGACCGAGATCGCGCGCCGCACCGCCCGCTGGCAGGCCCCGACCGAGCCGCGTGGCGGGGTCGAATTCTTCCTGGAACGCATCCTCAAGCAACGCGGGGTGACGGTATGAAGGGCGCAGCACAATACAAAGAAGTCCAGCGGACCGCGGCCAACGAGTGCATTGCCCAGCACTCGGATCTGGTCCGCCGCATCGCCCATCATCTGGCAGCACGTCTGCCAGCCAGCGTGGAGGTCGACGACCTGATCCAGGCCGGCATGATGGGCCTGATCGAGGCCTCGCGCAGCTACGACGCCGACCAGGGCGCCTCGTTCGAAACCTACGCCTCGATCCGCATCCGCGGTTCGATGATCGATGAAATCCGCCGTGGCGACTGGGTGCCGCGCTCGGTGCACCGCCGCGCCCGGGATGCCGCCGCGACCATCCGTCGCCTGGAGCAGAGCACCGGCCGTGCCGCCAGCGCCACCGAAGTGGCCGCCGCGATGGACATGCCGCTGCCGGATTACCTGCGCCTGATGGAAGACGCCTCGCGGGGCCAGGTGCTGAGCCTGGAATCGCGGATCGAGGACCAGGGCGAGCTGGACACCGTCGCCCAGGGCGGCCCGACCCCGCAGCAGGTGCTGGAACGCGGCGAGTTCGGGCGTGAGCTGGGCAACGCGATCGGCCTGCTGCCCGAGCGCGAACAGCTGGTGCTGTCGCTGTACTACGAGCAGGAACTGAACCTGAAAGAGATCGGCGCCGTGTTGGGTGTCAGCGAATCGCGCGTGTGCCAGATCCATGGCCAGGCCGTGCTGCGCCTGCGGGGCCGGCTGAAGATCTTCGAGGCGGCAGACGCCGGCCTCGAGAACCATTGAAATCGAGGAAAGTGCTTTGAACAAGAACATGCGTATCCTGATCGTCGACGACTTCTCGACCATGCGTCGTATCGTCAAGAACCTGCTGGGCGATCTGGGCTTCACCAATACGGCCGAAGCCGAGGACGGGCATGCCGCGCTGGCGCTGTTGCAGAGCCAGCCGTTCGATTTCGTGGTCACCGACTGGAACATGCCGGTCATGACCGGCATCGACCTGCTCAAGGCCGTGCGTGCCGACGCCAAGCTCAAGACGCTGCCGGTGCTGATGGTGACCGCGGAAGCCAAGCGCGAGCAGATCATTGAAGCGGCGCAGGCCGGCGTGAACGGGTACATCATCAAGCCGTTCACCGCCCAGACCCTGGAAGAAAAGCTCGGCAAGATCTTCGAACGCCTGGCGGCGAGCGCCTGATGGAAACCCTGAGCGACAAATCCGCGCTGGTGCAGCGCCTGCAGGATGCCCTGGCCGCGCTGGAAAGCGGTGACGAAGCCGGTTGGCGCCGGGAAATCGACGCCCTCGCCGCGCTGCGCACGCAGCCGATGATGGCCGGCCTGAACCGCCTGGCCCGCGAGCTCGGCCAGGCCTTGGGCGAACTGCCCAGCCTGCCCAGCGAAGCCGGCGAGCTGGATGACGCCTGCGCGCGCCTGGACCACGTGGTGGCGATGACCGAACAGGCCACCCACCGCACGCTGGACCTGGCCGAAGAATGTCGCTCGCTCACCGAACAGCTGCGCGCCAACGGGTTGACGCCCGACCAGGGCCAGCAACTGGACCGGATCCGCCACAACCTCACCGAAATCGCGCTGACCCAGAGCTACCAGGACCTGACCGGGCAGATCATCCGCCGCGTGGTCGGGATCGTGCGTCGCGTGCATGAGGGCTTCGGTGCGCTCGGCCTGCCCCCGCAGGAAGACGAGAACAAGCGCGACAACAACGGCCTGGCCGGCCCGGCCCTGAAGGGCCTGGATCGCCATGCGGTGTCACAGAACGACGCCGACGACCTGCTCTCGGACCTGGGACTGTAACGATCATGAGTGCTGTGCCAGACGATATCGCTGCCGACTTCATCCTCGAGGCCCAGGAAATCCTGGATCGCCTCGGCGAACAGCTGGTGTCGCTGGAGCAGGCGCCCCAGGATGCCGACCAGCTCAACGCCGTGTTCCGTGGCTTCCACACGCTCAAGGGCGGTGCCGGCTTCCTCGGCATCCAGGCGATGGTCGAGCTGTGCCACGCCGCCGAGGAAACCCTCGGCATGGCCCGCTCCGGCCAGGCCACGCTGCAGGCCCACCACTTCGATGCGGCCCAGCAATCGCTGGATTACCTGCAGTCGATGCTGGATTCGGTCTCGGCCGGGACCGAGCCGGGCTACGCCCCGCCGGAGCTGATCGCCCAGTTCGACGTCAGCGGGCCGGCCACGCCGGCGCCGGCGGCTGCCACCACGGCCAGCGGCGGCGAGATGATCACCGATGATGAGTTCGAGGCGCTGCTCGACCAGTTGCATGGCGGTGCCGCACCGACCGCCATCGCGGCCCCGAAGAAAGATGACGGCCTGATCGGCGAGGACGAGTTCGAAGCCCTGCTGGACCAGCTGCACGGTGGCGCTGTTCCCGGCGCCAAGGCCGGTGCCGCCGCGCCGGTGGCTGCACCGCGCGCCGTGGCTGCGCCGGCCGCACCGGGCGCCAAGCCGGCCCCGGCCAAACCGGTCGCCGAAGCCGAACACACCGTGCGCGTGGACACCAAGCGCCTGGATGCGATCGTCAACCTGATCGGCGAGCTGGTGCTCTCACGCAACCGGCTCAAGACCCTGCGTGCGCGCCTGCACGATGAAGAGCTCGACCGTGCGGTCTCCACGTTGGACATCGCCACCGCCCGCCTGCAGTCGGCGGTCATGCGCACCCGCATGCAGCCGGTCGGCAAGGTGTTCTCGCGCTTCCCCAAGGTGGCGCGCGATGTCGCGCGCTCGCTGAAGAAGGAGGTCGAACTTGAGCTGATCGGTGCGGAAACCGAGCTGGACCGCAACCTGGTCGAAGCGCTGGCCGATCCTCTGGTCCATCTGGTCCGCAACGCGATCGACCACGGCGTGGAAATGCCGGACCTGCGCGAGGCCCAGGGCAAGCCGCGCAGTGGCCACGTGCGCCTGTCCGCGCAGCAGGAAGGCGACTACGTCAGCATCGAAGTGCAGGACGACGGCGCGGGTATCGACCCCGAACGCCTGCGCCAGAAGGCACGCGAGAAGGGCTTGATCGATCCGGAAGCCGCTGCCCGCCTGAGCAGCGAGGAATGCCTGCACCTGGTGTTCCTGCCCGGTTTCTCGACCAAGCAGCAGGTCACCGACATCTCCGGCCGCGGCGTGGGCATGGACGTGGTCCAGTCCCGCATCCGCGAGCTCAGCGGCCAGATCCAGATCCAATCCGAGCTGGGCCGCGGCAGCCGCTTCATGATCCGCGTGCCGCTGACCCTGGCGATCCTGCCGACCCTGCTGGTGCAGGCCGGCGAAGACGTCTACGCCCTGCCCCTGGCCCGCGTGATGGAGGTGCTGCATGCCCCCAACACCTCCCTGGGCTGGTTCGACGGCCGCGCCGTGCTGGACCGCAAATCGCACACGCTGGCGCTGGTCGATCTGCGCCACTGGCTCGATGTCGAGCCGATGCCGTCCTCGCTGCTGACCATCGTCGTACTGCAGGCCGGTGAAGCCCGCTTCGGCCTGGTGGTGGACCAGGTGCGCGGCCGCGAGGAGGTCGTGATCAAGCCGCTTCCGAAAGCCCTGCGCGGGTTGCGTGGCTATGCCGGCGCCACCCTCATCGGTGACGGCCGCATGGCGCTGATCCTGGACGTGGACGGGCTGCGTACCCACCACGATTGACCGCGTGAAAGTGTGACCGCCGCATCACTGGATTCCTTCGGCGTCTCAAGTCCCATTCACACAAGCCGATAACGGACCCATGGACAGACTCAGCCTCATTGGACTTTTCCTCGCGTTGGCCTCACTGGTCGGCGGCAGCATCCTCAAGGGGGCCGGTCTGGCGTCGCTGTGGTCGCCGGCCGCCTTCGTGATCGTCATCGTCGGTACCATCGCCTCGATCCTGCTGCATACCTCGCCGGCCGTGTTCAAGCACGCCTTCAAGATCGTGAAGTGGGTGATCCTGCCGCCGAGCAGCGACCGCCGCCACCTGATCCAGCAGATAGTGGAGTGGAGCAACATCGCCCGCCGCCAGGGCCTGCTCGGTCTGGAAGCGCAGGTCGACGCCCAGGACGATCCGTTCCTGCGCAAGGGGCTGCAGTTGCTGGTGGACGGCGTGGAGCCGGAGACCATCCGGCACATGATGGAGATCGAGCTGAGCAGCCAGGAGAGCCAGGACCTGGCCGCGTCCAAAGTGTTCGAGGGCATGGGCATCTATGCGCCGACGCTGGGCATCATCGGCGCGGTGCTCGGCCTGATCGCGGTGATGAAGAATCTTGCCGACCCGAGCAAGCTCGGCCACGGCATCGCGGCGGCGTTCACCGCCACCATCTACGGCATCGCCTCGGCCAACCTGCTGTTCCTGCCGGTCTCGGCCAAGCTCAAGAGCGTGATCCACCACAACAGCCGCGACCGCGAAATGATCATCGAAGGGCTGATCTCCATCGCCCAGGGTGAGAACCCGCGCAACATCGAAACCAACCTGTCCGGGTTCCTGCACTGACATGGCCCGCCGCAAGCACCACGAAGAACATGCCAACCATGAGGCCTGGGCGATCCCTTACGCCGACCTCATGACGCTGCTGCTCGCCTTCTTCGTGGTGATGTACGCCATCTCCTCGCTCAACGAGGGCAAATACCGGATCATGGCCGACGCGCTGACCACCGCCTTCGGTGGCGCGCCGCGCACCATCAACCCGGTGCAGGTCGGCAACCAGCAGGTCCAGGGGGGCGGCTGGGACAGCCCCTCGGTGATCAGGGCCGGGACCAAGATCGGCCCCTCCGCCCCCGCCCCCAGCAACGACCCGACCCTGCTGCCGGCGATGGCCTCGCAGATGCGCATGCCGGTCTCGATCCGCAACCAGGAACAGCTGCAGCGCGCCGAGCGCCAGCTCAACGGCATCGCCGACAAGCTCACCGCCACGCTGGCGCCGCTGATCGAACGCGGCATGATCACCGTGCGTCGCACCGAGCTGTGGATCGAAGTGGAGATCAACAGCGACATCCTGTTCCCGACCGGCTCGGCCACGCTGGATGTGCAAGCGCGCGACACCCTCTCCAAGCTGGCCGTAGTGCTGCGTGATGCACCCAACGGCGTGCGCGTGGAAGGCCACACCGACAACATCCCGATCGCCACCTCGCTGTTCCCCTCCAACTGGGAGCTGTCGGCTGGGCGCGCGGCCAGCGTGGTGCACCTGTTCGCCGATCAGGGCCTGCAGCCGGCACGGCTGGCGATGGTTGGCTATGGCCAGTTCCGCCCGCGCGAAGACAATGCCAGCGCCGAAGGCCGCAACCGCAACCGGCGGGTGATGGTGATCATCCTGGCCGATACCGCGCAGAGCATCGATCCGATCACCGACCGGCTCAGCGCCGATGCCGACGCCGCCGATGCGGCCAAGGCACCGGCCGCCAGCACCCCTGTTACCCCCATCGCACCGGTGCAGTTGCCACCGGTGCCGGCCGGCAGCCGCGTTGGCGCCGCCGTTCCGCCCGCAATGAAGGAGTGAACCGCATGCGTATCTGGGCTGTTGCCAATCAGAAAGGCGGGGTGGGCAAGACCACCACAACGCTCGCGCTCGGCCGCGGCTTGGCTACGCAGGGCCACCGCGTGCTGTTGATCGATCTGGATCCGCATTCGTCGCTGACCCGCGCCTTCGGCGTGCCGCTGGATCCGCCGCCGCAGGGCGTGCTGGAACTGTTCGCCGCGCCACCGGCCGAGCTCTCCACCCTCGCCCACCACAGCGACATCCCGGGCTTGGACTACGTCTGCGCGCAGGCCGCGCTGGCCACGCTGGAGCGCCGCAGCGCGAACCAGCCCGGCCTCGGCCTGGCCCTGCAGAATGCGTTGGGCCGCCATCAGGGACAGCACGATTACATCCTGCTCGACTGCGCGCCCACCCTGGGCCTGTTGATGATCAACGCACTGGCCGCAGCCGACCGCCTGATCATCCCCACCCAGGCCGAGCCGCTGGCCCTGCACGGCCTGGATGGCATGGTCCGCACCGGCGAAATGGTCGAGCGCTCGCGCCGCCGCCCGCTGCCGATGTCGATCCTGCCGACCCTGTTCGACCGGCGCACCCGCGCTGGCAACGAAACCGTCAAGCTGATGCAGGACAAGCACGGCCACCGCGTCTGGGAAGACGCGATCCCGGTCGACACCCGGATCTGCAACGCCGCCAGCCTCACCGTGCCACCGCAATCGGAGGACTACCCCGGGCGTGGCCTGGCCGCCTACCGCCGCGCCCTGGAATGGATCCTGGCCGACGATGCGCAGCAGATGGAGCGCGCGGCATGAACACCGCCGGCGTCCTGGACGACTACCTGGAGCAGCTGCTCGGCGACGCGATGCCGGCGCCGACAGAGGCGCCGGTGCCGGTCGCAGTGGCCGAGGTGGTGGATGCTCTCGCCGCAACCGAAGCCATCGAAGCAGGGGACGCCGGGTCTGCCACCGTCGACGTGGGCGTCACCGAAGCAGCTTCGGCGGCCGAATCAATTGCTGTCGCGCCGGGCTTCGACGACCTGCTCGATGAACTGCGCAACGACCCCCTCCTCAGCGGCGCGATGCCTGCACCCGTGGACGAAGCCCGCCCCAGCTGGGACGACCTGCCGCCCGAGGTCGTCTACGAAATAGATCCCGTGGCCACAGGTGCCGACGCGCCCGCAACAGCCCCCGCCCCGGCACCGATCGCGGCGGTGCCAAGCGCCCGCGCACCGATCGCCCGGCCGATGCCCTCCATGACGCCGATGCCGCCGATGCCGGCCGCCACCAGCGTCCGCGCCGGCAGCCCTTCGCTGGCACAGAGCCGCCCCGGCAGCTGGGAGGAACTACAACGCCAGGCACGTGACCCGGCCTCCAGCCCGCGCGAGAACCGTCGCGCCAGCGAACGCACCTCCCGCTGGCTGCGCCTGCGCTGCGGCGCCCAGGCCTACGCGCTGGAACTGCTCAAGGTCCAGGAAGTGGTCCTGCCGGTGCCGTTGCTGCCGCTGCGCGGCACCTCGCCGGCAATGCTGGGCATCATGAACCTGCGCGGCCAGGTGGTGCCGGTGATGGACCTGGGCATCCACCTGGGCAGCAGCGCCGCCGGTAACGACGCCAATACCCGCATCGTGGTGCTGGAAGAGAACGGCGAGACCATGGGCCTGCGCGTCTCGGCCGTGGAGGATGTCGCCAACCTCACCGATTCGCAGATCGAGCCCCCCGATACCGCCCGCATCTGCCAGATCTCCAACGACCTCTTCCGCGGCGTGGCCCGCGGTGGCGCCCAGCCGATGATCCTGCTGGATGCGACGCAGCTGCTGAACTGACCGCCGGAACGGCTAAAGCTTCCCGGGTTATTGCCGTTATAGACCACGGAACCGTTTGTCCGGAGCAATGATGAGCACTGTGGCCCTGGGTGATGATCTCGGCATCGAGACCAGCACCGAGCTGAAAACACGTTTGGCCCCCCTGGTGGATCAGGCCGGCGATCTGACGCTGGATGCCAGCCAGGTCGGCCGTATCCATACCGCCTCGGTGCAGGTGCTGTGCGCATTCGTCGAGGCCCGCCGCAAGGCCGGGCATCCCACCGGATTCCACGGTTGCACCGCAACCTTCCGTGATGCCGCGCGTCTGCTCGGCGTCACCCAGGCCCTCGGCCTGGATGCACCCCATGACAACCTGAAATCTGTGGAGAACGCTGCATGAGCGCACGTATCTTGGTGGTGGACGATTCGGCGTCGATGCGCCAGATGGTCTCTTTCGCCCTCACCTCGGCCGGCTTTTCCGTCGAGGAAGCCGAAGACGGCGCGGTCGCCCTCGGTCGTGCCAAGGGCCAACGCTTCAACGCGGTGGTCACCGACGTCAACATGCCCAACATGGATGGCATCGCGCTGATCCGTGAGCTGCGCCAGCTGCCGGACTACAAGTTCACGCCGATGCTGATGCTGACCACCGAATCGGCCGCGGACAAGAAGTCCGAAGGCAAGGCCGCCGGCGCGACCGGCTGGCTGGTCAAGCCGTTCAACCCGGAACAGCTGGTCGCCACCGTCCAGAAAGTCCTGGGCTGATCCCGCTTCACCCTTCCCTCCCCTCGCACCTGGACACCCCGCACCATGAGCATGGATCTGCAACGTTTCCACGCCACCTTCTTCGAAGAAAGCCGCGAGGGGCTGGATGCGATGGAAGCTGGCCTGCTGGCGCTCGAATCGGGCCAGCAGGACCCGGAGATCATCAACTCGGTGTTCCGTGCCGCGCATTCGATCAAGGGCGGCGCCGGCACCTTCGGCTTCGACGCGATCGCCGCGTTGACCCACGTACTGGAAACGCTGCTGGACGAACTGCGTGCCGGCAAGCGGGCGCTGGAGCCGGCCGCGGTTGATGCGATGCTGGCGTCGGTGGACGTGCTGCGCGCCCTGCTGCGCGAAGCCGAACACGGCCAGGCCGCAGATCCGCACGCGGTCGCCGAGGTCAAGGCGCGCCTGGAAGCGGTGCTGTCCGGCCAGGCCGCTGCTGCGGCACCGGTCGCCGCCGCCAAGGTCGATGACACCCCGGAGGCGTGGCAGATCGGTTTCGTGCCGGCGCCGTCGCTGTTCATGAGCGGCAACGACCCGCTGCGCATCATCCGCGAGCTCGAGCACCTGGGCTCGCTGCAGGTCGCCGCACGCCTGGATCGCCTGCCCGGCTTCGACCAGCTCGATCCGCTCGAAGCGCACCTGGCGTGGGACCTCGGCCTGGTCGGCAAGGTACCGCGCAGCAAGATCGAAGATACCTTCGCCTGGGTCGTGGACGACTGCGAACTGGACATCCGTCCGGCCGCACCGCCGAGCCTGGCCACCAGCGCGCCGGTCGAGGCCAAACCCGCCGTCGTCGCCCCCGCGGCTGCGGCCGCACCGCCCGCCGCCGCTCATGAAGCCGAGACCTCGATCCGCGTCAGCGTGGACAAGGTCGATGCGCTGATCAATCTGGTCGGCGAACTGGTCATCACCCAGGCCATGCTCAAGCAGGTCTCGCACGCGCTGGATCCGGCGCAGGCCGAGCAGCTGCTGACCGGCCTGGATCTGCTGGAACGCAATACACGCGATCTGCAGGAAGCGGTCATCGGCGTGCGCATGCTGCCGGTGGACGCGGTGTTCCGCCGCTTCCCGCGCCTGGTCCGCGATCTGTCCTCGCGCCTGGGCAAGCACGTGCGCCTGCGCACCATCGGCGAAGGCACCGAGCTGGACAAGGGCCTGATCGAGAAGATCGCCGATCCGCTCGTGCACCTGGTCCGCAACTCGATCGACCACGGCCTGGAGATGCCGGACGTGCGTCGCGAAGCGGGCAAGGACGAAACCGGTACGATCACCTTGGCGGCCTCGCATCAGGGCGGCCACATCGTGATCGAAGTCAGCGATGACGGCCGCGGCCTGAACCGCGACAAGATCCTGTCCAAGGCGCTCGAACGCGGCCTGAGCGTGCCGGACAACCCCACCGACGCGCAGGTCTGGGATCTCATCTTCCAGCCGGGCTTCTCCACCGCCGATGCCGTCACGGATCTGTCCGGTCGTGGCGTCGGCATGGATGTGGTCCGCCGCAACATCCAGGCGCTGGGTGGCGAAGTACAGCTGGAAAGCCAGGCCGGCAACGGCACCCGCGTGCTGATCCGCCTGCCGCTGACGTTGGCGATCCTGGATGGCATGACCGTCTCGGTGGCCGGCGAAACGTTGATCCTGCCCCTGGCCTATGTGCTCGAAGCCCTGCAGCCGCAGGCCGACGATGTGCGCACCATGGCTGGCGAAGGCCGGGTGCTGCGGGTGCGTGGCGAATACCTGCCGATCCTCTCGCTCAGCGAGTACTACGGCTACGGTGGCCGTGCCATGGACGATCCGCTGGTGGTGGTCGTCGAGGGCGACGGCCAGAAGATCGCGCTGGAAGTAGACGAACTGGTCGGCCAGCAGCAGGTCGTGGTCAAGAACATCGAGAACAACTACCGCCGTATCAGCGGGGTTTCCGGTGCGACCATCCTCGGCGACGGCCGGGTCGCGCTGATCGTCGACATCGGCGGCCTGGTGCGGTCGCTCAAGGTGCCACAGGCCGCATAACGCGCCTACAGCATGCTGTCCCCGACGCCGCCGCTCCCCCGGGAGC
>NZ_JASCOO010000139.1:0-7987 GCF_029959485.1 Stenotrophomonas sp. PS02301 | reverse complement strand
GCCGCTGGCCGGCTCTTCAGTCTGTCTGACGCATGAGGCAAGCGTCACGGGGAGCCGGCCAGCGGCCGGCACTACCGGTCAACGGGCTTTGCCGATGCTTGCGTAGCTGCCGCCGGTGAGCTGCATCAGATCGGCCGGTGCCAGCGCCACCTCCAGCCCACGCCGCCCGGCACTGACGTGCACGCTCGGCAGCATCTGCGCGCTCGCCTCCAGGAAGGTGCGGTGTTTCTTTTTCTGCCCCAGCGGGCTGATCCCCCCGACCAGGTAACCGGTCGCGCGCTGCGCCGCATCGGCGTTGGCCATCTCGCACTTCCGGCAGCCGGCCGCTGCGGCGAGTGCCTTCAAGTCCAGGGTGCCGCTCACCGGCACGATCGCCACCAGCAGCTCGTGCTTCTCGGTGCTTGCCAGCAGTGTCTTGAACACCTGCGCCGGATCCAGCCCGAGCTGCTCTACTGCCTCGCCACCATAGGACGTGGCGGTGGCGTCATGGTGGTAGGACAGCACGCTGTGCGCGATGCCGAGCGTCTTGAGCAGGTTGATAGCAGGGGTCATGGGCGCATCGTAGCGTGGGGTGCGGCGTGTCGGCTTGACCCAGCCTATCGGACCAGGCGTACCGACCAACGGTCGGTACCTACCTCGTTCTGCGCACTGACCCACGGTCGGTGCCGCCCGCCTGGCAGGTCACGATCGTTGGTCGTGATGGCGCTCAACCCACAAAAAAACGGGCGCCTTCCGGCGCCCGTCTGTTTTCAATGCAACTGGACCGGCATGCCGATCAGTAGCGGTAATGCTCCGGCTTGAACGGACCTTCCACCGGCACGCCGATGTAATCGGCCTGTTCCTGGCTCAGGGTGGTCAGCTTCACGCCGATCTTTTCCAGATGCAGGCGCGCCACTTCTTCGTCCAGCTTCTTCGGCAGCAGGTACACCTTCTTCTCGTAGCTGTCCTTGTTCGCCCACAGGTCGATCTGTGCGAGCGTCTGGTTGGCGAACGAGTTGGACATCACGAAGCTCGGGTGGCCGGTGGCGCAGCCCAGGTTGACCAGACGGCCGTCGGCCAGCAGGAAGATCGCATTGCCGTTGTCGAAGATGTACTTGTCGACCTGCGGCTTGATGTTGATCTTCTGCACGCCGGCCAGCGCGTTCAGCGCATCGACCTGGATCTCGTTGTCGAAGTGGCCGATGTTGCAGACGATGGCCTGGTCCTTCATCGCGCTCAGGTGCTCGATGCGAATGATGTCCTTGTTGCCGGTGGTGGTGACGTAGATGTCGCCACGGCCCAGGGTGGATTCCAGGGTGTTGACCTCGAAGCCTTCCATCGCGGCCTGCAGGGCGCAGATCGGATCGATCTCGGTGACCACGACGCGCGCGCCGTAAGCGCGCAGCGAAGCGGCGCAGCCCTTGCCCACGTCACCGTAGCCGCAGACCACGGCGACCTTGCCGGCCAGCATCACGTCCATCGCGCGCTTGAGGCCATCGGCCAGCGACTCGCGGCAGCCGTACAGGTTGTCGAACTTGCTCTTGGTGACCGAGTCGTTGACGTTGATCGCCGGGATCAGCAGGGTGCCGGCCTGGGCCAGCTGGTACAGGCGGTGCACGCCGGTGGTGGTCTCTTCGGAGACGCCCTTCCAGTCCTTGACCACACGGGCCCAGTAACCCGGGCGCTCGGTGGCTACGCGCTTGAGCAGGTTCTTGATGACCTGCTCTTCGTGCGAGGCGGCCTTTTCATCGACCCAGGTGCTGCCGTTTTCGAGCTCATAGCCCTTGTGGATCAGCAGGGTCACGTCGCCGCCGTCGTCCACCACCAGCTCCGGGCCGGTCAGGGTGCCGTCGGGCAGGGTGAAGGTCAGCGCGTCCAGGGTGCAGTCCCAGTACTCTTCCAGGGTCTCGCCCTTCCAGGCGAACACCGGGGTGCCCGAGGCGGCGATCGCCGCAGCCGCGTGGTCCTGGGTCGAGAAGATGTTGCACGAGGCCCAGCGCACGTCGGCGCCGATGTCCTTCAGGGTCTCGATCAGCACCGCGGTCTGGATGGTCATGTGCAGCGAGCCGGTCACGCGCACGCCCTTCAGCGGCAGGGTGGCGGCGTGCTTGCGACGGATCGACATCAGGCCCGGCATTTCATGCTCGGCGATGTCCAGCTCCTTGCGGCCCCAATCGGCCAGGGAGATATCGGCAATCTTGTAATCGCCTTCGGTGGAGAAGGTCTTGGCAACAGCGTTCATTCAAAGCTCCGGTGTAATGACGAGTCGATACTCGTGTTCGCCGGGCGCCGTTGGAACCAATCCTGGCCACCGAGCCTGGCCGCCCCCGGACAAGGTCCGGAACGGTCGCAGCGCCCCTCGGTGGAGGGTCACCCATTATATCGTGGCCAGTTGCATTGGCATGAATCGGTCCCTGCCCCCAACCATCGGCAGGGGGGCGATCGGCGCGCGGCTGTTAAGGTCGGGGGTTCGTATCAGCACAGGCACAGAACATGACACGCACCCCCGGTCGACGCGCTCCACAGTGGCGCCATACCTTGATCCTCGGCCTGGCCCTGCTGGCGGTGCCGCCGTTGGCGCTGGCCGCGGCGCCGGCCGTGAAGACCACTGCGCCGACCGCAGCCGCCGCCAAGGGCGATCAGGGCGGCTACCAGCTGCCTTCGCCGGCCCTGCAGGCTGTGGTCGATGCACCGCGTGCCCCGACCCTGAGCCTGTCCCCGCGCCGTGACCTGGCCGCGCTGCTGCAGACGCCGCCGCTGCCGTCGATCAACGACGTTGCCCAGCCCGAACTGAAGCTGGCCGGCCTGCGCATCAACCCGGCCACGCATTCGGCCAGCCGCTTCAGCTTCGCCGACAAGCTGTGGCTGATGAGCGTGGCCGATGGCAAGGAGCGCCAGATCAGCGGGCTGCCGCAGCCGTTGTCGATCGCCACCTTTGCCTGGTCGCCGGACCAGAAGTACATCGCCTTCAATCAGGTGCACGCGGCCACCCACACCAATGAACTGTGGATCGTCGATGTCGACGCCGGTTCGGCGCGCCGCCTGGTCGGTGATCTGAACACGGTGATGGGCGATGGCTACAGCTGGCAGCCCGACAGCCGTGGCCTGCTGGTGATGCAGCAGCTCAAGGGCCAGGGTGCGGCACCGGCCGCTGGCGGCATTCCGACCGGCCCGGCGATCCAGCAGACCGAGGCCGACGCCGGTGTGCGCACGATCCGCACCTACCAGGACATGCTCAAGAACGAGGCCGATGCCCGCCTCTTCGACTACTACGCCAGCGCGCAGCCGGCCAAGGTCGCGCTCAACGGGGTGACCACGCCGCTGTCCACCGGTGGGGTGTACTGGGATGTCACCCTCTCCCCGGATGGCCGTTACCTGCTGAGCGAGCGGGTGGTGCGTCCGTACTCCTACCTGGTGCCGGCCAGCGCGTTCGCGCGTCGCATCGAAGTGCTGTCCGCGGTGGACGGCAAGCTCGAACACACCGTCGCCGACCTGCCGCTGAAGGAAGGCCTGCCGACCGGCAACGATGCGGTGGCCACCGGCGTGCGCCGGATCGACTGGCGCGCCGATGCCCCGGCGACCCTGGTCTGGGCCGAAGCGCAGGACGGCGGCGACCCGAACCGCGAGGCCAAGGTGCGCGACGCGGTGCTGATGCAGGCGGCCCCGTTCGATAAGCCGCCGGTCACGCTGGCGCAGCTGGGCAGCCGTTATGCGGGCATCCAGTGGGGCCGTGGCGATCTGGCGCTGCTCAACGAATCGTGGTGGAAGAACCGCGAGGTCAAGCAGTGGCGGATCGCGCCTGACCAGCCGGAGAAGGCGGCCGAGCTGTTGTCGGCGCGTTCCTCGCAGGACCGCTACAACGACCCGGGCCGCCCGGGCCTGGTGCGCGACGTCAACGGTCGCTCGCGCCTGCAGGTCAGCGCAGATGGCCGCAGCATCTTCCTGTACGGGCTGGGCGCCTCGCCGGAAGGCGACCGTCCGTTCGTGGATCGCCTTGATCTGGACAGCAAGCAGACCACCCGCCTGTTCCACTCGCAGGCGCCGTCCTACGCCGCGCCGGTGGCGCTGCTCGACCAGGAAGGCACCTCGCTGCTGTTGACCCGCGAGTCGCCCGATGAGCCGGCCAACTTCTACGTGCAGTCGCTGGCCGATGCCACCGCCGCCCCGACGGCGTTGACCCACTTCCAGCACCCGCTGCCGCAGCTGCGTGGGGTGAGCAAGGAGCAGATCCGCTACAAGCGCAACGATGGCGTCGACCTGACCGCCACGCTGATGCTGCCGCCGGGCTACAACGCGAAGAAGGACGGTCCGTTGCCGCTGCTGATGTGGGCCTACCCGGGCGAGTTCAAGACCGCCGAAGCGGCCAGCCAGGTCACCGATTCCCCGTACCGCTTCAACGCGATCAGCTACTGGGGCCCGCAGGCGTTCCTGGCCAAGGGCTACGCGGTGCTGGTCAGCCCCTCGATGCCGATCATCGGCGAGGGTGACAAGGAGCCGAACGACACCTACCTGCCGCAGCTGATCGCCAATGCCGAGGCGGCCGTGAATGAAGCGGTGCGGCGTGGCGTGACCGATCGTGAGCACATCGCGATCGGCGGCCACTCCTACGGTGCGTTCATGACCGCCAACCTGCTCGCGCATACCCGCCTGTTCAAGGCCGGCATCGCGCGCAGCGGTGCGTACAACCGCACGCTGACCCCGTTCGGCTTCCAGGCCGAAGAGCGCAACTACTGGCAGGCGCAGGACGTCTACCAGAAGATGTCGCCGTTCAACTACGCCGACAAGATCAAGGACCCGATCCTCTTCATCCACGGCGTGGACGACAACAACTCCGGCACGTTCCCGATCCAGAGCGAGCGCATGTTCGCCGCGGTGAAGGGGCTGGGCGGTACCTCGCGCCTGGTGATGCTGCCCAATGAATCGCATGCTTACCGTGCACGCGAATCGATCATGACCATGCTGGCCGAGAGCGAGCGCTGGCTGGAGCAGACCGTGGGCGAAGGCAAGCCCGTCAAGAAGAAGCGCTGAGCTGGCAGGTGCCGGCCACTGGCGGTACCTGACAACACCCGGTAGGTACCGGCCGTTGGCCGGTACGGAACAATCGGTAATGCCGGCCCCTTGCCGGCACTACCAGATGTAACTATTTGCGCGACGCAGCAATGACCCCATTGTGGGTTAGGCTTGAGCGGATTCCGTTCCCGAGGCCAGTGCGTCGCAGATGAACGAGTACCGTAGCAGCATCGTTTTTGCCACTCCCGATATTCCCCTGCGTGACGATGTACGCCGACTCGGCGCACTGGTCGGCGACCTGCTCGCCGAGCAGGTCTCCACGCAGTTTTTCGATGATGTGGAACAGGTGCGTACGCGCGCCATCGCCCGCCGCGAAAGCGACGCCCCGCTGTCCGATCTCAACGACGTCCTGACCGGCCTGCCGCCGGCGCGCGCCGAAGCGATGGTGCGTGCCTTCAGCACCTACTTCCAGGTGGTGAACATCGCCGAGCGCGTGCACCGCATCCGCCGCCGCCGCGACTACCAGCGTGCCGGTACGGCCACGCCGCAGCCGGATGGCCTGCAGGACGCACTGGTCAAGCTCAAAGCGCAGGGCGTGACCCTGGCCGAGCTGGCGCAGTGGCTGCCGCGCATCGATATCGAGCCGGTGTTCACCGCGCATCCGACCGAAGCAGTCCGCCGCGCGCTGCTGGAAAAAGAGCAGTTGATGGTCGCCAGCCTGGTCGACAACCTGGACGGCCAGCGCACGCCGGGTGAAGCCGCCGCCGACGCTGCGCGTTTCCGCATGGCCCTGACGGCGTCGTGGCAGACCACCGATTCCTCGCCCGTGCGCCCCACCGTGGATGACGAGCGGGAGCATGTCGGCTTCTATCTGGTCCAGGTGCTGTACCGGGTGATTCCGGTGCTGTACGAATCGCTGCAGCAGGCGCTGCTGGATACCTACGGCGAAGCACTGCCGCTGCCCCGCCTGCTGCGCTTCGGCACGTGGGTGGGCGGCGACATGGACGGCAATCCGAACGTGGATGCCGGCACCATCCGCAACACGCTCGATGCGCAGCGCCAGGCCGTACTCGGCCGCTACCAGAAAGACCTGCTGCAGCTGGCCAGCCTGCTCAGCCAGTCCACCGAGCGGGTGGCGGTCAGCGATGCGCTGCAGGCGCGCGTGGACCATTACAAAACGCTGCTGCCCAAGGTCACCTCGCGGCCGCGTCACGCCGATATGCCCTATCGCCTGCTCAACGACCGCATGCGCGCACGCGTGCAGGCGACGATGGACGATGCGGACGGTGCGTATGCGTCCCCACAGGAGCTGACCGACGACATCGAGCTGATCCTGCGCAGCCTGCACGACAACAAGGGCGACCATGCCGGCGGTTTCGCGGTGCGTCGCTTGTTGTGGCGGGTACGCACCTTCGGCTTCCACCTGGCGCGGTTGGATGTGCGCCAGGAGTCCAGCGTGCACGGCCGGGCGCTGGCCAGCGTGCTGGATGGGCAGGAGGCCTGGGACGCCGCTGATGCGGTCACCCGCGCGGCGCGCCTGGCCCCGTTCGCCAGTGGCGAGCAGGCGCTGCCCGCGAGCAACGAAGAAGGCGGCGAACGGCTGGATGCAGTGTTCGCGGCGCTGGCCGATGCCCGTCACCGGCACGGCGCCGACGCGTTGGGCAGCTACATCATCTCGATGGCGCATGATCGCAGCGATGTGCTCGCCGTGCTTGCGCTGGCCCGTCGCGGCGGCCTGGTCGATGACGCCGGCGCGGTGCCGCTGGACATCGCGCCGCTGTTCGAAACGGTGGACGATCTCAAGCGCGGTACCGACACCCTGCGCGATCTGCTGGCCGACCCGGTCTACCGCACCCATCTGGCCTCGCGCGGTGATGTGCAGATGGTGATGCTCGGCTATTCGGACAGTGGCAAGGACGGCGGTATCGCGGCCTCGCGCTGGGGCCTGCAACGTGCCCAGGTGGAACTGCTGGACGTCGCCGCCGAGAACGACATCCGGCTGACCTTCTTCCACGGCCGTGGCGGCTCGATCAGCCGCGGCGGCGGCAAGACCACGCACGCCGTGGATGCCTCGCCGCGCGGCAGCATCGACGGCCGTCTGCGCGTGACCGAGCAGGGCGAAGTGATCCATCGCAAGTACGGCATCCGTGCACTGGCGCTGCGCTCACTGGAGCAGTCCACCGGTGCGGTGCTGCGCTCCAGCCTGCGCCCGCGCGCAGCGGAACCGCGCGAGGAACAGTGGCGCCCGGTGATGGACCTGATCGCGCAGAAGAGTTCGGAGGCGTACCGCGCCTTCGTCGGCCAGAAAGACTTCATGCAGTACTTCCGCCTGGCCACGCCCATCGACGTGATCGAGCGGATGACCTTGGGCTCACGCCCTTCGCGCCGTCTGGGCGAGGATGCCGCACTGAC
This sequence comes from Stenotrophomonas sp. PS02301, assembly GCF_029959485.1. Classification (NCBI taxonomy): domain Bacteria; kingdom Pseudomonadati; phylum Pseudomonadota; class Gammaproteobacteria; order Lysobacterales; family Lysobacteraceae; genus Stenotrophomonas; species Stenotrophomonas sp. PS02301. The sequence goes on along the minus strand of NZ_JASCOO010000139.1, from coordinate 586 downwards.
CAACCTGCGCGCGATTCCGTGGGTGTTCGCCTGGAGCCAGGCGCGGGCCGTGATTCCGGGCTGGTATGGCGTCGGCAGTGGCCTGCAGGCGGCGATCGACGCTGGTCACGAAGGCCTCCTGAAAGAGATGGCGCGCGACTGGCCGTTCTTCAGCACCTTCCTGGACGACATCGCGATGGTGCTGTCCAAGGGCGACCTGACCATCGCCGAACAGTTCTCGCAGCTGTCCGGTGCGTTGCATGGCCGCTTCTTCCCGCAGATCCAGGGCGAGCTGGAGCTCACCTCGCAGTGGATCCTGGCGTTGACCGGGCAGGATGAACTGCTGCAGCACGATCAGCGCCTGGCACTGTCGATCCGCCTGCGTAACCCCTACATCGATCCGATCAGCGTGTTGCAGGTGGACCTGCTGCGCCGCTGGCGTGAAAGCGGGGGCGAAGACGATGACGTACTGCGCGCGCTGGTGGCGTGTGTGAACGGTGTTTCTCAGGGCGTACAGAACACCGGCTAGGCCATGACGGGGTAGTGCCGGCCGCTGGCCGGCAGCGCGCGCCATCTGGCAGGTATCGACCCACGGTCGATACCTGCC
>NZ_JASCOO010000138.1:0-8135 GCF_029959485.1 Stenotrophomonas sp. PS02301 | reverse complement strand
CGCGGCCCTACCCCCATGGCAGAGAATCCAGGGCGCCAGGGCAAACCCCCCCCGGCGGCCGGCCCGCACCGGCCGCCGTGGGTCCCACCTCTACGCCTTGGCCAACGCCTGCTCCAGGTCCGCCAGCAGGTCGTCGATGTGCTCGATGCCGACCGACAAGCGCACCGTGTCTTCGCTGACGCCCGCCTTCTCCAGCTCGGCCGCATCCAACTGCCGGTGCGTGGTCGAGGCCGGGTGCGTGGCCAGTGATTTGGCATCGCCCAGGTTCACCAGACGGGTGAACAGCTGCAGTGCATCCAGGAAGCGCGCGCCGGCGGCGCGGCCACCGGGCAGACCGAAGGTCAGCACGCCGGAGCCGTGGCCGCGCAGGTACTTCTGCACCAGCGCGTGTTCGGGGTGGTCGGGCAACGCGGCGTAGTTGACCCAGGCCACCTTGGCATGGCCCTGCAGATGCTTGGCCACGGCCAGGGTGTTCGCGTTGATCCGGTCCAGCCGCAGTGCCAGCGTCTCGATGCCCTGCAGGATCAGGAAGGAATTGAACGGTGAAATCGCCGCGCCGGTATTGCGCAGCGGTACCACCCGCGCGCGGCCGATGTAGGCGGCCGGCCCGAGGGCTTCGGTGTAGACCACGCCGTGGTAGCTCACGTCCGGCTCGTTCAAGCGGCGGAAACGCTGCTTGTGCTCTGCCCAGGGGAAGCGTCCGGAATCCACGATCGCCCCGCCCAGGCTGGTGCCATGTCCCCCGAGGTACTTGGTCAGCGAATGCACCACGATGTCCGCGCCGAAATCGATCGAGCGCTGCAGGTACGGCGTCGCCACCGTGTTGTCCACGATCAGCGGTACGCCATGCGCATGCGCGATCTTCGCGACCGCTTCGATGTCGGTGATGTTACCGCGCGGGTTGCCGATGGACTCGACGAACACCGCCTTGGTGCGGTCATCGATCAGCGCGCCGAACGCCTGCGGGTCGCGGTAGTCGGCAAAGCGCGTTTCGATCCCGAACTGCGGCAGCGTGTGCGCGAACAGGTTGTAGGTGCCGCCATACAGCGCACTGGCCGAGACGATGTTGTCGCCGGCCTCGGCGATGGTCTGGATCGCGTAGGTGATCGCGGCCTGGCCCGAGGCCAGGGCGAGCGCGCCGATGCCGCCCTCGAGCGCGGCGATGCGCTGCTCGAGCACATCGGTGGTCGGGTTCATGATGCGGGTGTAGATGTTGCCCGGCACCTTCAGGTCGAACAGGTCCGCGCCATGCTGGGTGTCATCGAAGGCGTAGGCCACGGTCTGGTAGATCGGCACCGCCACCGCGCGGGTGGTGGGATCGGGCCGGTAACCGCCATGCACCGCGATGGTCTCCGCGCGCCACTGTGATTCGGGACTGCCGTGTTCGGACATATCGCATCGTCTCCAGGTGAATGCCGACGATACCGAACAAAAAACCCCCGCCGAAGCGGGGGTTCATGCCAAACATGCATGGTGTGAGGCCCAACGGTTATCAGGCCGCCGGTGCGCGCGGGGCTCAGCCCTTCACGAACACCAGCTTGCCCTCGGCCGCATCGACCCGGATCACATCGCCATTGAGGAACTCGCCGGAGAGGATCTTCTGCGCCAGCGGGTTCTCCAGCTGCGACTGGATGGCACGCTTGAGCGGGCGGGCGCCGTAGACCGGATCGAAGCCGACGTTGCCCAGCAGCTGGAAGGCCTCGTCGCTGACCTCGATGCGCAGGCCACGCTCGGCCAGGCGCTTCTCCAGGCCCTGCATCTGGATGCGGGCGATCTGCTTGATCTGCACCTTGTCCAGCGGATGGAACACGACAATGTCGTCCAGGCGGTTGATGAATTCCGGGCGGAAGTGCGCCTGCACCACCCCCATCACCGCCGCCTTCATCTGCGTGTAGGCCTCCGGGCTGTCATCGCTGCTCATGTCCTGGATCTGGTGCGAGCCCAGGTTGGAGGTCATCACGATGACGGTATTGCGGAAGTCCACCGTGCGGCCCTGGCCATCGGTCAGGCGGCCGTCGTCGAGCACCTGCAACAGGATGTTGAACACATCCGGATGCGCCTTCTCCACTTCGTCCAGCAGGATCAGCGAGTACGGGCGACGGCGCACCGCCTCGGTGAGGTAGCCGCCTTCTTCGTAGCCTACATAGCCCGGGGGCGCACCGATCAGCCGCGCGACGCTGTGCTTCTCCATGAACTCGCTCATGTCGATGCGGATCATCGCGTCGCTGCTGTCGAACAGGAATTCAGCCAGCGCCTTGCACAGTTCGGTCTTGCCCACGCCGGTCGGCCCCAGGAACAGGAACGAGCCGCTCGGGCGATCCGGATCGGACAGGCCCGCACGCGAACGCCGCACCGCATCGGACACCACCTTGATCGCCTCTTCCTGGCCCACCACGCGGTTGTGCAGCATGTCTTCCATGCGCAGCAGCTTGTCGCGCTCGCCTTCCAGCATGCGGTTGACCGGAATGCCGGTCCAGCGCGAAACCACCTCGGCGATCTCTTCGGCGGTGACCCGATCCTGCACCAGCTTGAACTCGCTGGTTTCCACTTCCTGCGCGGCCGCCAGCTGCTTTTCCAGCTGCGGCAGCTGCCCGTACTGGATCTCGCTCATGCGGCCGAAATCCTGGCGGCGCTGGGCCGATTCCAGTTCCAGCTTGGCCTGTTCGATCTGTTCCTTGATCCGGGTCGCGCCCTGCAGCGTGGCCTTCTCCGACTTCCAGATTTCGTTGAGATCGGAGAACTCGCGCTCCAGCGCATCGATGTCATTCTCAAGATCGGCCAGGCGCTGGCGCGAGGCATCGTCCTTTTCCTTCTTGAGCATTTCGCGCTGGATCTTGAGCTGGATCAGGCGCCGCTCCAGGCGGTCCAGCTCCTCCGGCTTGGAGTCGATCTCCATGCGGATGCGCGAGGCGGCCTCGTCCATCAGGTCGATGGCCTTGTCGGGCAGCTGGCGGTCGGCGATGTAACGGTGCGAGAGCGTGGCCGCCGCGACGATGGCCGGGTCGGTGATCTCCACGCCGTGGTGCACGGCGTACTTTTCCTTCAGCCCGCGCAGGATCGCGATGGTGTCTTCCACGCTCGGCTCGCCGACCAGCACCTTCTGGAAGCGGCGTTCCAGCGCAGCATCCTTTTCGATGTACTTGCGGTATTCGTCCAGCGTGGTCGCGCCGACGCAGTGCAGTTCACCGCGGGCGAGCGCCGGCTTGAGCATGTTGCCGGCATCCATCGCGCCATCGGCCTTGCCCGCACCGACCATCGTGTGCAGCTCGTCGATGAACAGGATCACCTGCCCTTCGCTCTTGGCCAGGTCGTTGAGCACGCCCTTGAGGCGCTCTTCGAACTCACCGCGGAACTTGGCGCCGGCGATCAGCGCGCCCATGTCCAGCGAGAGCACGCGCTTGCCACGCAGGCCCTCGGGCACTTCGTCGTTGATGATGCGCTGGGCCAGGCCTTCCACGATGGCGGTCTTGCCCACGCCGGGCTCGCCGATCAGCACCGGGTTGTTCTTGGTGCGGCGCTGCAGGACCTGGATGGTGCGACGGATTTCCTCATCGCGGCCGATCACCGGATCCAGCTTGCCGGTCTCGGCCCGCGCGGTCAGGTCGATGGTATATTTCTCCAGCGCCTGGCGCTGGTCTTCGGCGTTTTCCGACTGCACGGTCTCGCCGCCGCGCACCTTGTCGATCGCGGTCTCGATCTTCTTCTTGTCGGCACCGGCGGCGCGCAGCGCCATGCCCAGGGTGCCGCCATCGTCCACCGCAGCCAGCACGAACCACTCGCTGGCGATGAAGGCATCGCCGTGCTGCTGGGCCAGCTTGTCGGTGTTGTTGAGCAGCCGGTTCAGATCGTTGCCGATCGACAGGTTGCCTTCCTGCCCGGAGACCTTGGGCAGGGCCTCCAGGGTTTCATTCAAGCGTTCGCGCAAGACCGGCACGTTGACGCCGGCCTGGGCCAGCAGCGGGCGCGTGCTGCCGCCCTGCTGGTCCAGCAGCGCGCTGAACACGTGCACCGGTTCGATGATGTTGTGGTCGCGGCCCACGGCCAACGACTGCGCGTCGGCCAGCGCCTGCTGGAAACGCGAGGTGAGCTTGTCCATCCGCATGTTCTTGTCCTCGATGTAAACGGGGCTGGCCGTGCCAGCACTGTCCCTGAAATGCGGTTACGGGGGCGTGTTTCAAGGGTGGATGAGATGCCGATTCAGGGTTCGTCAGGCCGTCGGTGGCCGGGCCAGCAGCGGCGGTTCGGGCGGCTGCGGGACCAGGCAGCCGAGACCGGCGGGCAGGTCCAGTGCCACGGTGTAGCCCCCGGTGACGCCGTAGCCTATCCGCCACGACGAAGGGAACAGATCCGGCGGCTGGAACGCGATATCCACCGCAATGTCGCTCAACGTATCGGTGACCTGCAGTGGCGTGCTGGCGGGCGCGTACTCGATGTCCTCAGCACCGCGCGTGGTGATCACGTTCCTGCGCTGGATCGCGGCGGCCGGCACCGACGAGCGCGGCGCGCCGCGCATCTGGAAGGCCCCATGGAAGCCCGTGTCGACCAGCATCAGGTTGTTCTCGCGGCCCCGGATCGGAAAGCGGACCTGCTGGAAGGGACCCCACAACGAGGAGGTGAAGACGGTCCGGCGCGTGCACGCGGCCGGGGTCTGTGCTCCCAGCAGCGTCAGCGTTTCACGCGAGAGCGTGATCCGCCCCAGCGCGCGCAGCACGTCCAGGCCGATCAGGTTGAGCTCGCGCGCCGCTTCGCTGTTGAACGACACATCACGTACCCGCTGCCCACCCACCTCGATATCGATCGGTGCCACCAGGCCCGCCTGCTGGATATCGCCCTCGACGATGCGCGACACCACGAAGCCCTCGGTAACGGCCAGGCCGAGCGAGTCGGCCAGCGCGCGGCTGATGTGCGAGCGCGGGGCCCCGGTATCAACGATGAAGGCGGCCTCTTGGGTGACCGGCGCGCCATCGCGCGTGCCGTGCAGCGTGAGGGTCACCGAGGGCAACTCATTGCTGAACTGGATCGGCACCGCCACGTCCTGGGCCCGCTCGGCTGCGGGCAGCGCGCTGCGCGGCCATGTGGTGAAGGACGCGAACGCCGGCCGGGTGACATCGGGCACTTCATCGCCGGCCCTGAGCATCGGCAGGATGGTGCGCTGGTAGTCCTCGCGCACGCGCAGCATCAGGCTCGCCCATCCGGCGATATCGCCCTCGATCAGCGCATTGCCCGCGAGGGTGGATTCGCACAGGAACGCCAGACCCTGCAGCGCCGGCGGTGCATCCCGGGTTTCATCCAGGCACTGGCGTGCTGCACGGTTGGAGGCGGCCAGCTCGCCACGGACACGATGGTAGCCCGCTGCACCGAGGTGACGGCGCGGACCGGATGCACCGCTCATCTCACGCAACGAGGTCAGTTCCGCACGCAGCACCGCATCGCTGTAGCCGAACCCATCGTGCAGTGCCACCGGATCGGCCGCCACCGTGGCCGGCAACACCGCCACGCACATGCCCAGGACCCACTTCCGCATCGCGTACTCCCATCAACATGCCCGCTCGACCCTAGCACGGGAACCACGCTGCGCTCACGCCTGCTTTCGGCAGCACCGGCGATGCTGGAGGCCGGTTCCATACGGAGTGGCGGCATGCATTACGAACTGTATTACTGGACCGGCATCCAGGGCCGCGGCGAGTTCGTGCGGCTGGCGCTGGAAGATGCCGGCGCGGGCTACACCGACATGGCGCGCATCCATGGCGATGCGGTCATGCAGCCGTACCTGCAGGGCAAGGTTGAAGGCCTGCAGCCATTCGCGCCTCCGTTTCTGCGTACCGGCCGGCAGGTGATCGCCCAGGTCGGCGCGATCCTGGACCACCTGGGCCCGGAACTCGGCCTCGTCCCGGATGCCAGTTCACGGCGGCAGCAGGCACTCCAGCTGCAATTGACCATCGCCGATCTGGTCGCCGAGGTGCACGACACCCATCACCCGATCGCAGCGTCGATGTACTACGAGGATCAGAAGCACGAAGCCAAGGCGCGCGCCGCCTCCATGCGCGGCGAGCGCATGCCCAAGTTCCTGGGCTATTTCGAGAACGTGCTCAAGCACAACGGCGGGCGGCATCCGCTGCGGGAGCATTCCTACGTGGATCTCTCCCTGTTCCAGCTGCTGAGCGGGCTGGAGTACATGTTCCCGCGCCGCATGCAGGCGCTGTGGCCGACGCTGCCGCAACTGCGTGCATTGAAGGACCGGGTGGAAACCCGGCCCAACATCGCCGCCTATCTCGCCTCCGAACGCCGTCTGCCGTTCAACACCAACGGCATCTTCCGGCATTACCCGGAGCTGGATGGCGAGGCATGATCCGTAGCACGACCGGAGCGCTACGCGCGTTCTGAGGGCTGCTTCTGCAGCGACAACAACGCCAGCAACCCGGCCAGCGCCACATAGGCGCCGGTGAACTGCCAGCTGATGATCTTCGGCAGTCCTTCCAGCTGCCACGGCAGATAGATGCCACCGCGCGGGTCCACCGAGTGGATCAGGCCAAACAGCGTCAGCGCCGCCGCCACCAGCAGGAACCCGGAGGCGCGCAGCAGCCTCCCGTCGATCATTGCCACCACCGCCGCGATCCACAGCATCGAGGTGATGATGAAGCCATTGCCCAGGGTGAAGATCACCGCCAGCTCCGGCAGGCCATGCCCATCCAGGGTGGTGGTCATCGCCGCCAGCTGTTCCGGTGCGATCCAGCCCGGGGCCTTGATCGCCAGCAGGTACGCCACCGAGGGCAGGAAGCCCAGCACCATCGCGCCGGCATGCTCGCGCGGCGTGGCCTGGAAGGCCTGGGTGGTGATGTCGATCGCCACGTACACAATGATCGGGGCCAGCACAGCCAGCGGCAGCCACTGCACCAGCCCGGAGATCACGCCCAGCATGCCGCCGATGCCGACGAACAGGCCGGTCAGCAGCGTGTAACCGCTGCGCGCGCCCATGTGCTTGTAGGCCGGCTGGCCGATGTACGGCGTGGTCTGCGCCACACCGCCGCAGAAGCCGGCCACCAGCGTGGCGATGGCTTCCACCAGCAGGATGTCGCGGGTGCGGTAATCGTCACCGGCGGCGCGCGCGCTCTCGGAGACATTGATGCCGCCCACCACCATCAGCAGGCCGAACGGCAGCAGCAGCGGCAGGTAGGTGATCGCGGTCGGCAGGCCGTCGATGAAGCCGAGCGTCGGCCACGGCAGCACCACCTGCGGCGGCACCCACTCAGGCACCTTGAAGCCCGGTGCACCCAGCCCGGCAAGCCCGAGGCCGTAATACAGGATCGTGCCGAACACGAACGCGACCAGCACGCCGGGCGCGCGGATCGGCAACTTGCGCTTGGCGATCAGCACGTACAGCAGCAGGCCCAGCGTGACGAAGCCGACGATCGGCGAGCGCAGCGTTTCCAGCAGCGGCAGGAAGCCCATCAGCACGATCGCGATACCGGCGATGGAGCCGAGCAGCGAGGCACGTGGCAGCGCGCGGGTGACCGCTTCGCCGAAGAACGAAAGGATTACCTTGAGCACGCCCATGATCACCAGCGAGGCCATGCCCAGCTGCCAGGTCGCGATGGCGGCATCGTGCGGCGCCAAGCCCTGCCCTTTGAAAGCCAGGAAGGCCGGGCCGAGCACCAGCAGCGCCATGCCGATGCTGGTCGGCGCATCCAGGCCGAGCGGCATCGCGGTGACATCGTCACGGCCGGTACGCGCAGCTAGGCGCCGGGCCATCCAGGTGTAGAGCACGTTGCCGACCAGCACGCCGAAGGCGGTGCCCGGGAACATGCGGCCGAACACCACATCGGCCGGGAACTGGAAGATGCCGACCAGTGCCATCGCGATGAAGCCGAGGATCGACAGATTGTCGACCACCAGGCCGAAGAAACCATTGAGATCGCCGGCAACGAACCAGCGGGGGCGTCCGGTGGGGACGGGAGCAGTGGCGGACATGCGCAGGGCGGCCGTGGGGAGGGGGTAGCCGATGGTAGGGCCTCCCCGCCCCCAGTAACAGGCGCATGGATGGAACGCCGGGAAACGCCCGCCGACGGGGGACGCGGCACCGCGCGGTAGTGCCGGCCGCTGGCCGGCTCCCGCCATTGCCTGGAGCATCCTGAGGA
>NZ_JASCOO010000137.1:0-8154 GCF_029959485.1 Stenotrophomonas sp. PS02301 | reverse complement strand
CCCCCGCCCCGGCGCGGGCCCGGCCGCGGCCCCCCGCCCCCCCCCCGCCCCCCCCCCCCCCCCCCCCCCCCCCCCACTACTGGTAGACCATGCGATCCGCACCAATGAAAACGCCCCGGTTTCCCGGGGCGTTTTTCGTTGTGTCCGGTTCGATCGGATCGCGCCGATCAGATCTCGACCGGGCCGACGTCCATGCCGTCGTAGTCTTCCACGCCGTTCGCTTCGGCCAGGGCCTGCAGCTCATGGTTGCGGGCATCCAGCGAGGCTTCGGTGTGCACCTCGGCGCGCTCCACGTGCAGCACGTGGTACGGCGCTTCGCCCTCTTCAAGGTCCGGCTCGAACACTTCCACCAGGGTGTAGCCCAGTTCGACCAGCTTCTCGCCCAGGCCGTGCAGCGGCTCCGGCGTGGTGTTGACGAAGAAGTAGCCCCACAGCATCGGGCCGTTGAGGTCCCAATCGGTGTTTTCACGGATGTTGGCGAACATCTCGTTGATTGCGGTGATATCCATCTGGGTGTCCTGTATGCGTGTTGCGGTGAGCGTCGGCACGTGGCCGAGGCTGCGATGGATGTGCTGGGCCGCGCGGCCACAGGCGTGATGCCGGCGAGCCTACCCGGTTATGGCTTACTTGTCGCAGCCCTGCAGCTTGATGCTCTGGCCCTGCTTGAGGGAATAGGCCGGCGCCTTGAGGCCGTTTGCCCGGGCCAGGGTCGGCACATCGCACTGGAACCTGGCGGCGATCTTGCCGAGGGTCTCGCCCTTGCCGACCTTGTAACTGCGGGCCGGCTTGGCCTTGGGCTTGGCGGCCGGGACCACGCTGCCCACCGCCACGTTGCCGGTGTAGCTGACCGCCGTAGGCCGCACGATCGCCGCATTGAGGTCGGCGGTGATGAGGGTGCGGGCCAGATCGGCGCGCGGGCCGCTGACGCAGAACCGGTTGTACAGGCCGGCGATGCGGGTCGTCGCGTTGATGGTGGTGCCGGCCGGAATCCAGCCGTCGGCCTCATAGCGCGGGTTGAGGTTGCGCAGTGCACGCATGTAGCCGTCGCGGGTACCGCTGCTGCCCAGGCAGATGGTCAGCTCGTAGATCGTGGTCGACTTGGCCAGGCGGATCGTGGCCGGCTGCGCGCTGATCTTCGGGAACTCCACGCCGTACTGCTGCGGGTGCAGATAGATCCACGCCGCGGCGATCACCATCGGCACGTAGTCCTTGGTCTCGCCCGGGAACTGGTTGTAGACGCTGTCGGTCCAGAAGCCCTGCCCCGGGTACTGGCGGAACACGCGGATGGCGCGCCCTTCACCGCCGTTGTAACCGGCCAGCGACAGCTCGACGCTGTTGTTGAGCTCACGCATGCGTTCGTTGAGGTAGGTCGCGCTGGCCTCGGCGGCACTGCGTGCGTCGAAACGCGTGTCGAACCCGGTGCCATCCGGGCCGAGCCCGAAACGGCGGCCGGTGGCCGGCATGAACTGCATCAGCCCGGCGGCGCCGGCACGCGAGGAGGCGTGCACGCGCCCGTTGGATTCCTTGGCCATGATCCCGAACAGCAGCGCTTCGGGCAGGCCGCGCTTTTCCCACTCCGGCCACATCACCGCACGCAGGTTCTGGTAGTTCTCGTAACTGGTGAGCAGCGCCGGGCGCATGTCGGTCAGCCAGCGGCGGATGCCGGCCTGCACGGCCGGGTTGTACTCGACCATGGTATCGAAGGCGTGCCGCTTGTCGTTGAGCAGCGCGGCAGCGCGGGCCGCTTCGGGCACATCGGCGGCCAGCGGGCCGACATGGTCCGGGTCGGCCTCCAGCAGGGTGCCGTCGGCGATGGCCGTGCCGTCCTCGCTGTCCTGCTGGCTGTCGGCGTTGCTCTTGAGCAGGCGCTTGTAGGTCGGCAGCAGGTTGCTGACCTGGCAGCCCTTCTGGGCCACACAGGCGCTGATCACATCCTCCATGTCCTCCAGCGCGGCGTCGGCCTCGTTGGTGCCCTTGGGGTCGGCATTGTTCACCAGCACCAGCGCCGCGTTGTAGCGCTTCTCGGCGGCTGTCATGCGCTGGTCGAGCGCCTCCACCTTGGCCTTGTCGCGGGCGGAGACGCGCTGGGCATGGGCCTCGGGGACGATCGACAGCATCGCGGCAACGGCCAACAGCGGCCAACCACGGACAAGCAAGACAGGAACGGGCATTTTTGGCACTGTGTGCGAACGATGGGGCAGAGTAGCCGCGCCGCTTGCATCGGGGCAACCCGTCTGCCGGCCGGCCAACGCCGACGTTTAGAATCCCGCCTATTCACACTGCGAGTTGACCATGGATCCGATTCTGCTCGGCAAAGGCATCACCGACGATATCCCCGTGACCCTGCTGCCGCGCCTGGGCAACCGCCACGGCCTGGTGGCCGGCGCGACCGGCACCGGCAAGACCGTCACCCTGATGACGCTGGCCGAGGGTTTCTCGCGGATCGGCGTGCCGGTGTTCCTGGCCGATGTGAAGGGTGACGTGTCCGGCCTGGCCGTACCCGGTGCCGGTACCGAGGCGCTGCTGCAGCGCGCGACCGACCTCGGCGTGACCGACTACGCGCCCGCTGCCAGTCCGACCATTTTCTGGGACCTGTACGGCAAGCTCGGCCACCCGGTGCGCACCACGGTCAGTGAAATGGGCCCGACCCTGCTCGCGCGCATCCTGGAACTCAACGATACCCAGGCCGGCGTACTGGACATCGTGTTCAAGCTCGCTGACGACCGCGGCCTGCTGCTGCTCGACCTGGATGATCTGCGCGCCCTGCTCGGCCTGGTCGCCGAGGAGCGCAAGGACATCTCCACCGAATACGGCCTGGTCAGCGCGCAGACCGTGGCGGCGATCCAGCGCTCGCTGCTGCGCCTGTCACAGGACGGCGGCGAAGCGTTCTTCGGCGAGCCTGCGCTGGAGCTGGCCGACCTCATGCGCGTCAACCACGATGGCCGCGGCGTGATCGGCATCCTCGCCGCCGACCAGCTGGTGCTCAAGCCGCGGCTGTATTCCACCTTCCTGCTGTGGCTGCTCTCGGAGCTGTTCGAAACGCTGCCGGAAGTGGGCGATCTGGAGAAGCCGAAGCTGGTCTTCATCTTCGATGAGGCGCACCTGCTGTTCGATGACGCACCGCCGGCGCTGGCGCAGCGCATCGAGCAGGTGGTCCGGCTGATCCGCTCCAAGGGCGTGGGCGTGTACTTCTGCTCGCAGTTCCCGGATGACGTGCCGGCCAACATTCTCGGCCAGCTCGGCAACCGCGTGCAGCACGCGCTGCGTGCGTTCACCCCGCGCGACCAGAAAGCGGTGAAGGTCGCCGCCGAAACCTTCGTGCCCAACCCGAAGCTGGATGTGGCCGCCACGCTGGCCAAGCTGGGGACCGGTGAAGCGCTGGTGTCCACGCTGCAGGACAAGGGCATCCCCTCGCCCGTGCAGCAGACCCAGATCGCGCCACCGCGTTGCCGGATGGGCGCGATCACCGAGGCCGAACGTGCGCAGGTGCGTGCCGGCAGCCCGGTGGGCACCCGTTACGACACCGCGATCAACCGCGAATCGGCAGCCGAACTGTTGGCGCAGCGCGCGCAGAAGACCGTCGAACAGGCTGATGCACCCAAAGCCCGTACCCGCCAGCAGGATGAGGCGCAGGAAGGCGGCTTTGGCCAGAGCATCAAGGATGCGATCTTCGGCACCAAGCGCCGCCAGGGCATGATCGAAACCATGGCCAAGCAGACCACGCGCACCGTCGGCACCAAGCTGGGCAACCAGATCGTGCGTGGCCTGCTCGGCGGTATTTTCGGCGGAAAACGCTGATACTTCGTGTCGCGCCCTGTGGCGCGGCACCTTTTGAAGAGCACAAGCAGACCTGATGTCGCGTTGGCGTCCCCCCGCGGAAAAAAGCACGGCCCTGATCACCGCACAGGGCCACCAACGGTTGAAGACCGAACTGGATGAGCTGTGGCGTCACAAGCGCCCGGAAGTGGTGAAGGCACTGGCCGCCGCCGCCGCGGAAGGCGACCGCTCCGAGAATGCCGAGTACACCTATCGCAAGAAGCAGCTGGGCGAGATCGACCGGCGCGTGCGCTATCTGACCAAGCGGCTGGAAGCGCTGCGCATTGTCGATACCGCGCCGACCGATCCAAACGCGGTGTTCTTCGGCGCGACGATCGAGCTGGAGAATGTCGACTCGGGCGACATCCACGTGTACCGCATCGTCGGCCCGGACGAGACCGATGCCGGTGCGGGCTGGATCAGCATCGATTCGCCATTGGCGCGCGCGTTGTTGAAGAAACGCGTGGACGATGAGTTCGAGGTGGAGCTGCCCAGCGGCCGCCATGGGTTCGCGATCCTGTCGGTGGCCTACCCCGGCTGACAGGGTGCATCCACGCATGGAATCACCCCAGCGCTGCGGGATACGCACGGCCCTCGCGTAACGGGCGGAAGTAGTCGGCCCGCGCATGGAAGGCCGCCTCCTGCCGCGCGTGCCACCCGGGAATCCCCGCCAGCGGCAACGGCCGCAGCTCCAAGGGGTCATCGAGCAACACGCCCTCCGTGATCGCACGCGCGACTACGGCAATCGCGGCGGCGTCGTCATCGCCCTGCACCACCACGCACTTGCCCACCAGCAAGCGCTCCGGGACCAAGGCCTGCTCCAGCAGCGCATGCCCGATCACCGCCGCGACGGCAATGTCGCCGTGTCGCCACTGCCCTGCCCCGTCCACGAACAGCGCCTGCCAGTCGTGCTGGTCCCACGCACGCAGCAGCGCCGGTTCGCGCACACGCGCGATCACGCCGCTCTCGTCGAATTGGGTCAACGCGGCCTGCGCCCGGTTGCGCTGCCCTGGCGCCATCGCCGCGATGTGCCGGCACTGCTGCCGGTTGAGCGCGCGCTTGATGGCGGGGTAACGCGCCCAGATCAGGGCATTGAACAGGTCATGCCAGTTGGCCGCACGCGTGGCGATCCGGCCGCGCTCGGCAATGCGGGTTTCATAGTGCAGACCGTCGGCCAGCAGCGCCTCGTCCTGCTCGGCAAGATGCGTGTCCGGCAGCGCGAGGCGTGCATCGAGCGATGCAATGGCGGGCCAGTTCGGCGCGAGCATCAGGTCCTGGAAGTCGCTCAGCCCGGCGTAGATCGGCTGCGCGAAACAGGCCGCATCCACCGCATCACGCGGCGGCGCGATGAAGCGGCGTCGACCGCCGTGATCGGCCGTCGACGCCGCTGCGTTCACAGCACCTGCAGATCGAACGGCTTGCGCGCTTCTGCCGCGATGATCGCGTCACCGAACAGGTCGTGATCGTCGCTCTCGGTGATCTCGACATCGACGAACTGGCCGACCCGCAGCTTGGCTTCATCGGCGTTCTGGATATGCACCAGGCCGTCGATCTCCGGCGCATCGGCCTTCGAACGGGCCACCGCGATGCCGTCTTCGATGGCATCGACCAGGCACTGCTGCACGGTACCGATCTTGGCCTCCAGGCGCGCGGCGGAGATCTCCGCCTGGCGTTCCATGAAGCGGGCCAGGCGCTCCTGCTTCACTTCTTCGGGCACCGCACCGGGCAGATCGTTGGCGGTCGCGCCGGTGACCGGCGAGTAGGCGAACGCGCCCACGCGGTCCAGCTGCGCCTCGTCCAGGAAGCTGAGCAGCTCCTCGAACTCGGCATCGGTCTCGCCCGGGAAGCCGACGATGAAGGTCGAGCGCACGGTGATGTCCGGGCAGAGCTGGCGCCAGCGCTGCACGCGCTCCAGGGTCTTGTCGACCGCGCCCGGGCGCTTCATCAGCTTGAGGATGCGCGGGCTGGCGTGCTGGAACGGTATATCCAGGTAGGGCAGGATCCGATTCTCGGCCATCAGCGGCACGATCTCGTCCACGTGCGGGTACGGGTAGACGTAATGCATGCGGGTCCACGCGTCCAGCTCGGACAGGCCTTCGCACAGCGCCTTCAGGCGGGTCTGGTAGGCCTTGTCACGCCACATGCGCTCGGCGTACTTCACATCCACGCCATAGGCCGAGGTGTCCTGGGAGACCACCAGCAGTTCCTTGACGCCCCCCCGCACCAGCCGCTCTGCTTCGCGCAGTACCTCATCGACTGGGCGCGAGACCAGCTTGCCGCGCATCGAGGGAATGATGCAGAAGCTGCACGTGTGGTTGCAGCCTTCGGAAATCTTCAGATACGCGTAATGCCGGGGGGTCAGCTTGATGCCGTAGTCGGGCACCAGATCCACGAAGGGATCGTGCTTGGGCGGCAGCGCGGCGTGCACGGCCTCCATCACGCTCATGTAGTCCTGCGGGCCCGACACCGCCAGCACGTTCGGGTAGGCCTCACGGATCTGCTCCGGGCGCTTGCCCAGGCAGCCGGTGACGATCACCTTGCCGTTGGCGTTCATCGCCTCGCCGATCGCATCCAGCGACTCGGTCACGGCCGAATCGATGAAGCCACAGGTGTTGACCACCACCACGTCGGCCGCGTCGTAGGAGGGAACGATGTCGTAGCCCTCGGACCGCAACTGGGTGAGGATGCGCTCGGAATCGACAAGGGCCTTCGGGCAGCCAAGGCTGACGAAGCCGACTTTGGGGTTCAGCTGGGACATGGATCGCAAGGACTCTGGGGGCCTGGGCCCATGCCGGAATGGCGTGGGGACCTGGGGCCGGAAACGGCGGCAAGTATACCGGCGTTCAGCCCGCGCCCCTGAACCGGATCGGGCTGATTCCGCCAGATCCGGCATGCCCCCTGACATCGCGCTAACCCGCGCGGGGCCGATAATGAATGCCTGAACCAACGGGAGTCTCGCACCATGGGTGAGTGGATCACACTCGATACGCATTACGGACCGGTCCGCGCCTGGCAGGCGACGCCGGAAGGCAAGCCGCGCGGGGGTCTGGTGGTGATCCAGGAGATCTTCGGCGCCAACCCGCACATCCGCGCGGTGGCCGACGATTACGCCGCCAAGGGCTATGCCGTGCTGGCCCCGTCGTTCTTCGATCTGGCCGGGTCGGCCCCGGACGGTAGCGAACCGCCGGAACTGCCTTACGACAGCGATGGTGTGGCCGCCGGCCTGGCCATGGTCGACGAGCTCGGGGTCGAAAAGGCGCTGGAGATCGTCCGGGCCGCCGCCTCGCGGCTGGCTCCGGCCGGCAGGGTCGGCACCGTCGGCTATTGCTGGGGCGGCAGCATCGCCCTGCTCTCCGCGCTGCGCCTGGGCCTGCCCTCGGTCAGCTATTACGGGGCCCGCAACGTGAAATACCTGGACGAGACGCCCAAGGCGCCGGTCATGTTCCACTTCGGCGCGCAGGACAAGAGCATCCCGCCGGAGGCGATCAAAGCCCACCGCGAGAAGCTGCCGCAGATGGCCACCTTCGTCTACCCGGCCGATCATGCCTTCAACCGCAGCGTCGGACATGCGTATGATCCAGACAGCGCCCACCTGGCGCTGGAACGCACCCTGGACTTCTTTGCGGAGCATCTTGGATGAGCGAGTTCGAACTGGATTCACGCCTGGCCACCGACAGCGTACTGGTAGCAGAAGGGCCGTTATCGCAAGTGCGATTGATGAACGATGAAAGGTACCCCTGGTTGATCCTGGTCCCGCGCCTGAGCGGCGTGACCGAGTGGATCGATCTGGACGGCGAGCAGCAGGACAAGCTGCGCACCGAATTGAACCGGGCGTGCAAGGCGCTCAAAGGCACGGATGGGGTCGAGAAGATCAACATCGGCTCGCTGGGCAACATCGTGCGCCAGCTGCATTTCCATGTGATCGGGCGCCATGTCGGCGATCCGGCTTGGCCGGGCCCGGTCTGGGGCCAGGGGCAGGCACACCGTTTTGATCCACAGGTGCTGGCCGAGCGTGTCGCACACTGGAAGGAACGGCTAGGATATTCGCCCCAGCCCTAGCGGACCCTGCCCCTGATGCGTTCCAACCTTGTCGCCGCCATCGTCCTGATCCTCGTCGGCCTGTTCCTGCTGGCCAGCAATCTAGGCTGGACCAACATGAACATGGGGAAGCTGATCCTCACCTGGTGGCCGGTCGTGCTGGTGGCCGTTGGTATCGGCCTGCTGTTCGGCCGCGGCAAGTAGTGCCGGCCGCTGGCCGGCGACGGCTGAAACGAAAAAAAGCGCGGAGTGATCCGCGCTTTTTTCCTGTGTGCTGTCTGGTGCCGGCCAGCGGCCGGC
>NZ_JASCOO010000136.1:0-8219 GCF_029959485.1 Stenotrophomonas sp. PS02301 | reverse complement strand
TTCGTGGATTTCCAGGAAGGCCGCTTCTGAGGCACGGGGGCGCCGGCCGCTGGCCGGCCAGCGCATGACACCTGCCGGTGCGGGAGGCGCCGGCCAGTGGCCGGCGCTCCCTTGGATGACGGGATGAGTGCGGTGCACCGTCCCGGCCTCTTCCTCAGCGCCCGGCGGCCACAGCCGAGGGCGTCAGGTTCATCCCCTGCGCCAGCGATTGCAGCGAACCCAGTTCGCTGTTGTCGCCGGCGTACAGCGCAATCTGCGCGAAACGGTTCTTGTCGAATTTCACCACCGTGATCCGGCGCGTCTCATAGCCCGGCGGTTTCTGGCCGCCCAGGTCGGGCTGGTACCAGTACAGCGTTTCACCGGCGAAGCTGCCTTTTTCCTGGCGCAGCGCGCGGTTCAACGGCAGCTCGGGATTGCGCGCGCTCAGCGTCAGGCTGAGCACTTCGCGCCCATCGGCGGCGGTGGCCTTGCACAGGATGAAGTCGCGCTGGGCGAGCGCCTGCCATTGCAGGCCGCTGCTGGCGGGCAGGGACGGACATTCGCTGGTCGATTGCGCCGCAACGGCGCCGGCAGTGACCAGCAGACACACACAGACGACAGCGCGCAGGACGTTCATGGTTCCCCCAAGGTCGATGATCGCGTCCGTCGCTGACAGGCATTCCGGTGGCCGTCGACAACCCAGGCCGTGGTGGCGCATTCCCCGCGCGCGTACCGGATCACTCGCTGCCGTCAGTGTCGGACGAGTGATCGGGACCTTAACGGAATGTGACTCAGTGTACAAATAACGGTTTCAGGTGAACCTTTCTGCGCCGACGCCGGGCGGTCCGGGGGCCGCCCGGCCACACCCGTCAGCGCGGCGCGGCCCCCATCCATTTGTAGACGATGCCGCCGATCAGGCCACCCAGCAGCGGTGCCAGCCAGAACAGCCACAGCTGGCTGAGCGCGCCGCTGCCGGCGAACAGCGCCACGGCGGTGGAGCGCGCCGGATTGACCGAGGTATTGGTGACCGGAATGCTGATCAGATGGATCAACGTCAGCGCCAGGCCGATCGCGATCGGGGCGAAGCCGGCCGGCGCGTTGCCGTGGGTCGCGCCCATGATCACGATCAGGAAGAACGCGGTGAGGACCACTTCACACAGGAAGGCGGCGGCGACGCTGTAGCCGCCCGGTGAAAGGGCGCCGTAGCCATTGCTCGCGAACGCGCCTGCCTGGCTGCCATCGATCTGGAAACCCGGCGCACCGGAGGCGATCTGCAGCAGAATGAAACCGGCCAGCGCGCCACCCAGCACCTGCGCCACGATGTAGGGAAGCAGGTCACGGGCGGGGAAACGGCCGCCGGCCCACAGACCGACACTGACCGCCGGATTGAAGTGCGCGCCGGAGACATGCCCGAACGCGTACGCGCCGGTCAGCACGGTCAGGCCGAAGGCCAATGCCACGCCCACAAAACCGATCCCCAGCGGATTGCCATCACCACCGAACTTGGCCGCCAGCACCGCGCTGCCACACCCGCCCAACACCAACCAGAACGTGCCCAGGAACTCGGCGGCCAGACGTTTGCCCATGCTCATCGACGTGCTCCACGTTTTGCCCGGGGTGGGCAGGCGCAACGTAGCTGAATCGGGGTTCATCGGGGTGACGACCGCGTCAACATCCGACGAACGGTTGCCCGCCGGGGGGCGGCTCAGTACGCGGGCAGCGGAATGAACTCTTTATCGTCCCCCGGAATCGTGCCGAAGCGGCCCGATTCCCAATCGTGCTTGGCCTGCTCGATCCGTTCGCTGGAGCTGGAGACGAAGTTCCACCAGAGGTGGCGTGGCCCGTCAAGCGGTTCGCCCCCCATCAGCATTGCCTTGATCGGGGTCTTGGCGCGCAGGCGGCCGCGTGCACCGGGCTCGGGAATGATCAGGTGCTGGGCGGGAATGTCCACGCCGTCGAGCTGGGCCTGGCCGTCGAGGATGTAGAGCGAACGTTCGGCGTGGCCAGTATCCAGGTCGATTTCCGCATCGGCGTCGAGATCGATGGCCACGTTGAGGGTATCGGCGAACACCTTGACCGGGGATTCCTCGCCGTACGCGCGGCCGGCGATGACGCGCAGCCAGGCACCGTTGCGGCGCTGCTGGGGCAGGGTGGCGGCGGCATGGTGATAGAACGCGGGATCGGTCTCTTCGGCACTCTTCGGCAGCGCCAGCCAGGTCTGCATGCCGTGCAGCGGATGGTCGTGTTCGCGCTCGATGGCAGGCGTGCGTTCGGAGTGGGCGATGCCACGGCCGGCTGTCATCCAGTTGACGTCGCCGGGGCGGATGACCTGGTCCGAACCGAGCGTGTCGCGGTGGCCGATGGCGCCGGACCAGAGGAACGTGACGGTGGCCAGGCCGATATGTGGGTGCGGGCGCACGTCGATGCCGGTGCCGGGGGAAAGCACGGCCGGGCCCATCTGGTCGACGAAGACAAATGGCCCGACGCTGCGCGCCTGCAGAGTCGGCACGGCGCGGCGCACCTGCAGGCCACCGATGTCATGGATGCGGGGGGCGATGATGGTCGTCATGCGGGCGGTCTCGCTGGCGGGGACAGAGCGGGAGGATCGCATGCGGGGTGTGGAGGTGGGAGGCCTGTATCGGTAACAGGGTGTTCTGGTTTCACGCGCGAGCACACACAAAAAACGCCAGCGTGCGCTGGCGTTTTCGCGATCCTCAGATCACCGGTTCGCGCAGTACCGGCGACTCCCAGCCCGGGCGCGGGGCGAAGCGATCGCCATAGCGCTGCTGCAGGACCTTGAGGCGTTCGACCAGGGCATCGGCGCCGGTGGCGCGGATGTACTGGATCGGGCCGCCGCGGAACGGGGCGAAGCCGGTGCCGAAGATCACGCCGGCATCGAGCAGGTCGGCGTCGGCGACGACGCCGTCGTGCAGGCAGGCCACCGCTTCGTTGAGCAGTGGCAGGATCAGGCGGTCTTCCAGATCGGCCGGGACCTCGTCGTTGGCGGGGACGTCCGGCTTCTGGGCGCGTCCGTTCTCCCACTTGTACAGGCCCTGGCCGTCCTTCTTGCCACGCTTGCCCTGTTCCACGGTCGCCAGGGCGGCCGGTACCTGCAGGCCAAGGAAGGGCGCCAGTTCCTTGCCCACGCCGGCGGCCACATCCAGGCCAACGGTGTCGAGCAGTTCGATCGGGCCCATCGGCATGCCGAACTTCACCGCGGCCTTGTCCAGCACCGGGCCCGGCACGCCTTCGGCATACGCGGTGGCAGCTTCAAGCATGTACGGGAACAGCACGCGGTTGACCAGGAAGCCAGGGGTGCCGGCCACCGGCACCGGGAACTTGCCCAGCGCCTTGCAGAACGAGGCCAGGCGGCGCTCGGTCTCCGGCGCCATGCCGTCGTGATGGATGATTTCCACCAGCGGCATCTGCGCGACCGGGTTGAAGTAATGCAGGCCGGCAAACTGCGCCGGGCGCTGGATGTGGTCGCGCAGTTCGTCCAGCGGGATCGAGGAGGTGTTGGTGGTCAGCAGCGCATCGGCCTTCATCCTCGGCTCCAGCGACTGGTACAGCTCGCGCTTGGCTTCCGGGTTTTCGATGATGGCTTCGATCACCAGATCGGCCTGGGCCACGCCCTCGCCCGCGAGATCGGCTTTCAGGCGCGCGGCCACGGCCGGGCGCTTGCTGTCGTCCTTCACCCGCTTGGCGAACAGCGCCTGCGCGCGTTCCATGGCCGGGTCGATGAAGCGCTGCTCGCGATCCTGCAGGGTCACGTTGAAGCCCTTGTAGGCCGACCATGCCGCGATGTCGCCGCCCATCACGCCGGCGCCTACCACGTGCACGTGCTGGATGCCGTGGTCCTTGCCGCCCAGTGCCTTCAGGCGTTCGGTCAGGAAGAAGATACGGATCAGGTTGCGGGCGGTCGGGGTGCCGGCCAGCTTCACCACGGCGTGGCGTTCGGCATCCAGACGGGTCTGGATCGGGCTGCCACCGGTGCGTGCCCAGGTGTTGATCAGTGCGTAGGGAGCGGGGTAATGCTCCTTGCGCGCCTTGCGGGCGACCTGCTTGGCCATCTGCGGGGCGAGCAGCTTGCGCGCCAGCCAGGTGTTGGTGATCCACGCGGTCGCGCGCTGCTTGAACGGCCGGGTGGTGCCCTTCAGCGCGAGCGATACGGCGGTATCGAGCAGCACGGCCGGCGCGACGACCTTGTCGACCAGGCCGATGTTGCGCGCGGCCGAGGCCGATAGATTGCGGCCGGTCAGCATCATGTCCATCGCTGCCGGTGCGCCGACCAGCTGCGGCAGGCGCGAGCTGCCGCCCCAGCCCGGGAAGATGCCCAGCTGGGTTTCCGGCAGGCCGATGCGGGTGGAGGCATCGTTGGAGGCCACGCGGTAACGGCAGGCCAGGGCCAGCTCGGTGCCGCCGCCCAGGCAATGACCGTGGATCGCCGCGACGGTCGGGCAGGGCAGTTCGGCCAGCTTCTGGTAGGTGCTCTGGCCACGGCGGATCGCGTCATTGACGGTGCCGCGGCGGTCGAATTCCTGGAATTCCTTCAGGTCCGCCCCGGCGATGAAGCCGGCCGCCTTGATCGACTGGATCACCACCGCCTTGGGCGGGTCCATCCCGATCCGCTCGATCAGGTCGCCCAGTTCGAGCAGCACGTCCTGCGACATGGCATTGACGCTGCTGTCGTGGCGGTCGAGGCTGAGCACGACGACGCCATCGTCACGGATCTGCGGGTGCCAATGCGAGAAGCGGAGCCCATCGAAGCCTGAGAGCATGGGAACGTTCCATCCGGTTGTGTATGGAGAAGGGGGCTATGATCCAGAGGTTGTTTCCTCCCCGTCAAATCCCTATAGCTGGGGGAGAGATACCGCCGATTCATTGCCTGGATCGGAAACCTTAACGGAACGGTGGTTAAAAGCTGGTGCGGCGCGGTGTGATCGAGCGCTGAACTTTTCCCGGGATTGGCAGTCTCATTGCCCGACGTCGGTTGGGCTGACAGGAGTGCGGCCCCCCATGGCCGAGGTTGAAACACCACAGGAGCTGGACCTGGAGCTGGTCCGACGTGTGCAGCGTGGCGAGAGCGGGGCGTTCGATGTCCTGGTACGCAAGTATCAGCATCGGGTCATCGCGCTGATCGGGCGCTACATCGCGGACTGGAGTGAATGTCAGGACGTGGCCCAGGACACTTTCGTCCGCGCGTATCGCGCGATCGGCAGTTTCCGGGGCGACGCCCAGTTCTATACCTGGCTGCACAGGATCGCCGTGAACACTGCCAAGAACCATCTCGCCGCCCACAACCGCCGCCCGCCCACCGATGACATCGAGATCGGGGACGCCGAGCAGTACGACAGCGGCACCCGCCTGCGCGACACCGACACGCCCGAACGCGAGTTGATGCGCCAGGAGCTGGAACAGACGGTGATGAAGGCGGTGTCGGCGCTGCCTGAAGAGCTGCGGTCGGCCATCACCATGCGCGAGGTGGACGGCCTGAGTTACGACGAAATCGCGCAGAAGATGGGGTGCCCGATCGGCACCGTGCGGTCGCGGATCTTCCGTGCCCGCGAGGCGATCGACACTGAACTTCGGCCGCTGCTCGATGTGGGCAGCGCCACCCGCGAGAAGAGCCGCGCATGAGCCACGATATGTCCAATGATGCTTCCCGGGGCGCGTCCCCCGATAAATTCGACGCCCATTACCGGCAGCAGCTGTCCTCGTTGATCGATGGCGAGCTGTCAGCCGATGAAGCGCGTTTCATGCTGCGCCGGCTGGAACACGATGAGGCCTTGTCCAGCTGCAACGAACGCTGGCAGATGCTCGGCGATGTGCTGCGCGGGCAGGCCTGCGCACCGGCGCCGGTCGATTTCGCCGAGCGGGTGCGCGTTTCCGTGGCCGCTGAGCCGGCACCCGCGATGCAGGCCAATGTCGAGCGCAGCCATGACCGTCAGGAACGGCGTGGCGGTTGGCGACGCTGGGGCGGGGGGGCGGCGTTGGCCGCCTCCGTCGCGGCCGTGGCGATGTTCATGACCCGCGAGCAGCTGCCGGCCCCGGCCCCGCTGGACGCGCCGACCACCATCATCGCCAGCCAGGCCGAGCTGCCTGCCGCACCGGTGACCGAAGCCTCTGCCGCCGAACAGGCGCTCGCCGTGGCGGCGGTGCCCGCTGCTGCGGTGGCTGCCGCCAGCCGCCGCCAGGACGTGGCGACGGCACGCCGCGCCAGCGCTAGTGCCACGCGTACCCAGCAGGCCGCGCGCAGCGCCGCCGAGCGCAGTGCCGAGCCGCAGCGGGCGATCGCCAGCCAGGCGCCATTGGCCCCGGCCATGCCGGCGGCCGCCGCGCGGCAGTTCCCGTTCGGTGAGGTCGGCACGCTGCAGGCCAAGCCTTGGCCGCGCTCCAGCCTGGCCCCGGCCGCCGGCGGCGCGCTCAATGCGAGCTTCTCCACACAGGCGCCGCAGGCCGCGTTCTATCCGTTCGAGCCGCGCCTGCAGGAGTCGGCCGAGTCGGCCGAACCTGCGCGCCGGCACCGCGACTGAGCATCGTCGCGCTGACGCTCCGCTCCGGCCTGTGCGCCGGAGCGTTCCCCCCTTTGTTCCCTGACCCGGAGGTTCGTGTCTGATGACCGCCCGTATCCGTACCCATGCCCTGGCGCTGATCGCCATGACGCTCCCACTGGTGGCCTGCGCGCAGTCGCCGTCGCCATCGCCGGCCACCGCTGCCGCGCCGGCGGCCGCCGCTGCACCCCGCGCGCCGGCGCCGCAGCTGGTCAGTGGCCTGCCGGACTTCACCAATCTGGTCGAACAGGTCGGGCCGGGCGTGGTCAATGTCGAGACCACCATCGTGCGCAGCAACCGCCAGGCACGCATGGCCGGGCCGTCCGACCAGGACATGCCGGAATTCTTCCGTCGCTTCTTCGGCCCGGATTTCCAGATGCCGGGGCAGGGTGCCGACGGTCCCGATGACGGCACCCCGAGCATCCGCGGCCGCGGCATGGGTTCGGGTTTCATCATCTCCGCCGACGGCTACGTGCTGACCAATCACCATGTGGTCGCTGATGCCAGCGAAGTGAAGGTCAAGCTTGGCGATCGCCGTGAGTTCACTGCCAAGGTGGTCGGCAGCGACCAGCAGTACGACGTGGCGCTGCTCAAGATCGACGGAAAGAATCTGCCGACCGTGCGCGTGGGCGACTCCAACACCCTCAAGCCGGGTCAATGGGTGGTCGCGATCGGTTCGCCGTTCGGGCTGGACCACTCCGTCACCGCCGGCGTCGTCAGCGCGGTCGGCCGCAGCACCGGCGGCCCGGACCAGCGCTATGTGCCCTTCATCCAGACCGACGTGGCGATCAACCAGGGCAACTCCGGTGGCCCGCTGCTCAACACCCGCGGTGAAGTGGTCGGCATCAACTCGCAGATCTTCTCCGCTTCCGGTGGCTATATGGGGATCAGCTTCGCGATCCCGATCGACCTTGCGATGGGTGCGGTGGAGCAGATCAAGAAGACCGGCCGGGTCAGCCGTGGCCAGCTCGGCGCGGCGGTCGGCCCGATCGATGGCCTCAAGGCCCAGGGGCTGGGCCTGCCGGACAGCCGTGGCGCGCTGGTCAACGAGGTGGTCGCGGGCAGCGCGGCGCTCAAGGCCGGTATCGAGCCGGGCGATGTGATCCGCTCGGTCAATGGCAGCCCGATCAATACCTTCAGCGATCTGCCGCCGGCCATCGGCGCGCTGCCGCCGGGCAGCAAGGTCCGCCTGAGCGTGCTGCGCGATGGCAAGGAGCGGGAGATCACCGCCACCCTGACCGAACTGGCCGAAGACGCCGAGCGTGGCGCCGCCCGTCCGACCGCGGAAGCGGCCAAGCCCGAGGCCGGCGCCAATGCCCTGCTGGGGCTGGAGGTGGCCGACTTGACCGCCCCGCAGCGCCAGCAGCTGGGCCTGTCGGCGGGCGAGGGCGTGCGCATCACCCGGGTCAACGGCCAGTCCGCGCGTGACGCCGGCCTGTCGCCGGGCCTGGTGGTGCTGCAGGTCGGCCGTACCCCGGTCGGCAGCGTGGCCGCGCTGAACAAGGCGCTGGCCGGATACAGCAAGGGTGACGTGGTCATGTTGCTGATCCGCGCCAACGGCAACAGCGCCTTCGTGGCGGTCAAGGCCGGGCAGTAAGCCCCGCCCCGCCTGCGTTTCCGGGCCCGCGTCGGCGGGCCCGGGCGGGGGGGGGGGGGGGGTGGGGGCCATCGCGGCCCGGGCCCCCCCCG
>NZ_JASCOO010000135.1:0-8239 GCF_029959485.1 Stenotrophomonas sp. PS02301 | reverse complement strand
CTGGGGGGGGGGCCCCCCCCGTTTTAAAAAAACCCCCCCCCCCCCCCCCCCGCAACTCATTGATGATACGGTTGCTCACCGTACCAAGGAACTCATACGGCAGGTGCGCCCAATGCGTCGTCATGAAATCGATGGTCTCCACCGCACGCAGCGCGATCACCCACTCATACGCACGCGCATCCCCCACCACGCCCACCGACTTCACCGGCAGGAACACGGCAAACGCCCGGCTGGTCTTGTCGTACAGATCCGCCTTGCGCAGCTCATCAATGAAAATCGCATCAGCCTTGGCCAGCAGCTCGGCGTACTCGCGCTTCACTTCCCCATGATACGCACGCCCAGGCCCGGGAACGGATGGCGATAGACCATGGTGCGCGGCAGCCCCGGCTCAACGCCCAGGCGACGCACTTCGTCCTTGAACAGCTCGCGCAGCGGCTTCACCAGGCCCAGCTTCATGTGCTCCGGCAGGCCGCCCACGTTGTGATGGCTCTTGATCACATGCGCCTTGCCGGTCTTGCTGCCGGCCGACTCGATCACGTCGGGGTATATGGTGCCCAGCGCCAGCCACTTGGCGTTCTTCAGCTTGGTGGATTCTTCATCGAAGATGTCCACGAACAGGTTGCCGATGATCTTGCGCATGGCTTCCAGATCGCTCACGCCTTCGAGCTTGCTGAAGTAGCGGTCGGCCGCGTTGACGCAGATCACCTTGACGCCCATGTGTTCGGCGAGCATCGCCATCACCTGGTCGCCTTCCTGCCAGCGAAGCAGACCGGTATCGACGAACACACAGGTCAGTTTGTCGCCGCCGATCGCCTTGTGCAGCAGTGCGGCCACGACGGACGAATCTTCGTGATCAACAGATTATCTGCGCGAATGCGACCTGTGACGTCGCGTGCTGCACGTATGGTGCGTAGCCTAGTTGATGTACACGCACCCTCGCCAGTGGCTGGGCTTGAGGATCCTTGCAGAGGCCATGGACGCAGAATTACAAACATTCAGATCACGTGTTGCGCTGGCAAGTTGAGACAGCTGACTAACCCCGATACTCGCATTTCGGACTTGGACGCGACCTAAGCGACTCACTCTTCTCAGAGGGGCCTCAAGCGGCAAGCCGGTAGGTCGCGTCACTCTTCTTCTTTTCGATTACACCTTTGGCAACCAAACGGTCCAGCCAGTTCCGCGTCTGGATTTGATTGAGATCCAACTCGTCGGCGATCTGAGCGGCCTTCTTAGGTGTGTGAAGCACTTGGCGAATCAACCGTTCAAAGGTCGCGAACATCGCCTGTTTCAATTCAATTCGCGGACCCGAGGGAGCCTCTACGAGTGGCGGCTTTGCGGTTGTAGTCGATGAATTTGGCGCACCTTCCTCGAGGGCGCCGGAGTCACTTGGCGACTCTTTAACCATCGACACTGGGCGCACCGCATCTAGTACTGCATCCGAAACCCCGCTCGACGTACCGGCAGCGATCTTGAAGTCAAGATGCCCCTGATAAGAAGCATTAGCGGCTGCTTTGCTATCGTTTGGTTGAGCCGCAAACAGAGCTTCTAGCGCTTGCCCATCCTCGGGCTCTGGCCAAGGCAAGGCCCCCTCTCGTAGCAAAGCGTCTAGGCCAGCGGAACGCTTACCACTCGATCGGATGTAGAGCGTAACGAAGTGAAGCTTACGAAGCTGCTCTATCGCGCCTGCCCACGTCCCACCCCGCTCCAGGTCTGAATTCACTACCAAGCCGACGTCAGCCAATGCGAAGATAAACTTGTTGCGCGCTATGGCGTGCCCGACATTGAAGCCAGAGCTTGGATCGTAGGGCGAGATCAGCAATGTGCGCCTCTCTTGAAGGCCATCTCTGAATCTCCGACTGATTGCCGCCTGCGCCAGTCCTTCTGCCATGACGTTGCAGACTATGCCGCCAAGAGCCTCAGCCCCATCCATCGCAGCACTGTCAACCCCCTTAGCGCCTCCGGAGATCAAGGCTCTGCCAGCACTTGCCGCCCTCTCTCCGGCACGCTGGGCATAGCTCAGCATCTCGTCGTCCGCGTCACGGGAGCCTACGACAGCCAGGCCGCCGTTGTCGACAAGATCCAAATCACCACAACCGTACATGACGGGCGGCGCTTCGTGCTTAAGGCGTGATTTGACCCGCTTGGGGTACCGGGCATCGGCGCGACTCACTACCCAGATCGAACGCGCACTCCAGTAATCAAGCGCTTGGGCAAGCTGAAACCCTCTGCCCACCAAGCGGGTCAGCCGTCCTAGCCCGAACAGGTTCTCGGCTTGGCGCAGCGCAGGAGACTGTGGGCGGAGAAGGTCGGACGGCTGAAAGCCTTCTTGCACGAGGAACCTTGTAAGGTCGCTGTACTCACTTTGCTTCAGCAGTTCCGCACGGGCGCCAACCTTGCCGACCATCAACGGCGCCGTCAAGAGCAAGATCGCTTGGCAGTTTTCGGAGATCTGCAGACTCATTCTTCATTCCCAGTTTTTGCAAGCGCGAGGGGCCACACTTCGCCGCAACCGTTGGCGCGCAGCAGCCAAGCGCCAATCGTGAACGTCCAGCCCGAGTTCACGATATCGTCGACCAACAACACCGGACCGACCTTGGCGTCAAAGTCGCTGAATTCAAGTGACTGATCGAGGTTCTTCGCCTG
Organism: Stenotrophomonas sp. PS02301; assembly: GCF_029959485.1. Classification (NCBI taxonomy): domain Bacteria; kingdom Pseudomonadati; phylum Pseudomonadota; class Gammaproteobacteria; order Lysobacterales; family Lysobacteraceae; genus Stenotrophomonas; species Stenotrophomonas sp. PS02301. Next base: position 5,596 of record NZ_JASCOO010000135.1, on the reverse strand, counting down.
TTGAGAGCTATTGCGCATGGACTTCTGAGCTGAGGTGTGCTTAACCTTGGTCAGCGCCGCGTGGAACGGAAGTTCAAGCTCAGCGGCAAGCCGCTTCGCAAAGCTCGGCACGAGATTCGGATTGTTGAGTGACGGGATGCAGGTGACCCATTCCGGAGCGGGTTTAAAAGCAGCCCGGCGTACCAGCCCGGCGCAGGCCTTAACGAGGTGGTCGCCGAAGTGCCCGTGTACGTAGCGAGCATCACGGACGATGTCGCCCCACCCCGCGGTACCGTACATCGAGAGCGCAAAACCGTCTCCCGCACGCAGCTTCTCAGCGATATTTCCCCGCAGCCCGTATCCGTCCAGTCCTCCATCAGGCCACCTCTTGCGCGCCTTGATCGGCAAGCTGGTGTCCTTCATGTACCGATCCACCTCCGCAACGAACGCCGGGGCGACCGCGGTGGGCAATGGCGGACTGCGAGGCGCCTCAATGGTCGCCGGGTCACCATCGAGAGCCGCGACCAAGAACTTCATGTGCCCTTCGGTGAGGGCCATGTACGCCTTCATCTGAGCATGCTCGGCCCGCCGCAGGTCGGTCACCCTTTCGGCCGTCCCCCAGAAGCTACCCGCCAACTTGCTACCTGTGACCTTCCAGCTTGAGCCTTCCTTCACGATCGGCGCGGGGCTCTCTATGGAGAGGGCGGTCAGCGTTTTTTCGATTCGTCCCTTGCTCAAGTTGATGACCTCCTGAAGAGCCGGCACCGAAAGGCCATCGTCCCCAGCCGTATCGAGCGCCTCCATGACCGCGGTCACTTCATCCGGCCTTGGAAACGCGCTCTCGATGAAGTAGGTATTGATGTCCAGCTGGTTCTTGACCGCCAATACGACTCCGCGAGCATCGTCGATCGCACGCCCGGCGCGACCCACTTGCTGGTAATAGTGGACGACAGAGGACGGCGGCTGATAGTTGATAACGAAGGTCAGGTCAGGCTTGTCGTAGCCCATGCCAAGCGCCGAGGTCGCGACAAGCGCCTTGACCTTGTTCTCCTTGAGCTCCTGTTCCAGAACAGCGCGATCCTCTGAATCGCTCGTGTAACCCTTGACGGAAAGGCCGCAGCGCGTGAGCCAACTGACGATGTACTGCACGTGAGCCTTCGTCAGGGCATAAATGATGCCGCTGCCGGGAAGCGAATGGACGGTTTGTGCGAGCCAGGCGAGCCTCTCTGCGTCGCTCGCAAATGTGATTGTCTGAAGCGTGATGGACGGGCGATTCAGCGAGCCGCGTTTGACTTGCAGGTTGGGCCCAAGGATCCGCTCGAGATCGCCTGACACACGTTCGTTTGCCGTGGCCGTGGTCGCGAGCACCGGCAAGTTGGGAGGCAACGTTGAGATGAGCCGCGTGACTAGCTTGTACTCGGGCACAAAATCATGCCCCCAGTCCGAGATGCAATGGGCCTCGTCAACCACGAGCAGCGACACGTTGAGAATCTTGGCCAAAAGGCTGGCCTGGAAATCCTTGTTCGCTAGTTGCTTTGGGTGGAACATGAGGACGTCTATCTTCCCTGCCTCGATCTGTTTGGCGATCTCCGCCCACTCCATTCGGTTGGTCGAGTTGGCAGTCCTGGCCGTCACCCGCATGCGCTCGGCCGCCATCTCCTGATCCCGCATCAGAGCGAGCAAGGGTGATACCAGGAGGGTTGGCCCCCTCCCTTGTTCGCGAATCAGTTTTGCCGCGATGAAGTAAACGAAGCTTTTGCCCCAACCCGTCTTTTGAATGACAAGGAGGCGGCCCTCCGCGCCCGTAACGAGGTGACGAATCGCATCTTCCTGCGAGTCGCGGAAGGTGGCGTCAGGATTGCCACTGCCTTCTCGGAGGAGCTGTAGGGCGCGAGCTTGGTCGTATTTCATCGGACTCCCTCAAACATTTGTGATGCTACTGATTCAGCAGGCCACCGCACGGCGGCGGCGCGCCCGACACCCTAGAATAAGTAATTGCATCGGTGTCTTGGCAGAGCTCGCCCCATTGTGCAGCGCCTGCCGAAGAGCACGAGCGCGCCGGCAAGCTGACGGTACCACCGGTTGCTACCGTCAACACATTAAACCCCTATCAAAAATCCCTATAAGGCAATTTTCTTAGGCTTCAAATTGCGGAATACCGCCCCGGTAAGCATCGACGTTCTTTTTTGTACTGCTCGTGACGGCTTTTTCCATCGGTCGCCAAGAGACCGGTCGATGCCCGGCCGTTTACTCGGGTCAGTGCCCGAAGGCCTCTATTCACTCCCACTCAATAGTCGCCGGCGGCTTCCCCGAGATGTCATAGACAACCCTTGAAACCCCCCGCAGCTCATTGATGATCCGATTACTCACCGTACCCAGGAAGTCATACGGCAGATGCGCCCAATGCGCGGTCATGAAGTCAATCGTCTCCACCGCACGCAGCGCGATCACCCACTCATACGCACGCGCGTCGCCCACCACGCCCACCGACTTCACCGGCAGGAACACGGCAAACGCCTGGCTGGTCTTGTCGTACAGATCGGCCTTGCGCAGTTCGTCGATGAAGATCGCATCGGCCTTGGCCAGCAGTTCGGCGTACTCACGCTTCACTTCACCAAGGATGCGCACGCCCAGGCCCGGGCCCGGGAACGGATGGCGGTAGACCATGCTGCGCGGCAGGCCGAGCTCAACGCCGAGGCGACGCACTTCGTCCTTGAACAGCTCGCGCAGCGGCTCGACCAGGCCCAGCTTCATGTGCTCGGGCAGACCGCCGACGTTGTGGTGGCTCTTGATCACGTGGGCCTTGCCGGTCTTGCTGCCGGCCGACTCGATCACGTCGGGGTAGATGGTGCCCTGCGCCAGCCACTTGGCGTTCTTCAGCTTGGTGGATTCTTCATCGAAGATATCCACGAACAGGTTGCCGATGATCTTGCGCTTGGCTTCCGGGTCGCTCACGCCTTCCAGCTTGCTGAAATAGCGGTCGGCCGCGTTCACGCGGATCACCTTGACGCCCATGTGCTCGGCGAACATCGCCATCACCTGGTCGCCTTCCTGCCAGCGCAGCAGGCCGGTATCGACGAACACGCAGGTCAGCTTGTCGCCGATCGCCTTGTGCAGCAGCGCGGCCACGACCGACGAATCGACGCCGCCGGACAGGCCCAGGATGACTTCGTCATCGCCCACCAGTTCGCGCACGCGGGCGATCTGGTCGTCGATGATGTTGGCTGCGGTCCACAGGGTTTCACAGCCGCACACGTCCACCACGAAGCGGCGCAGCAGCGCCTGGCCCTGCAGGGTGTGGGTCACTTCCGGGTGGAACTGCACGCCGTACCAGCGCTTCTCTTCGTTGGCCATCGCGGCCACCGGGATGCGATCGGTCACGGCGGTGACGGTGAAGCCCGGGGGCGCGACGGAGACGTGGTCGCCGTGGCTCATCCAGACATTCAACTTCGGCTCGCCACCGTGGTCGCTCAGGCCCTTGAACAGGGCATCCGGGGCAACGACGTTGACTTCGGCATGGCCGAACTCACGCTGGTCGGCCGCTTCGGTGGCGCCACCGAGCTGCGCAGCCAGAGTCTGCATGCCGTAGCAGATGCCGAAGATCGGCAGGCCGCTGTCGAACACTTCCTGCGGCGCGGCGGGCGCGCCCGGCAGCGTGGTCGATTCCGGGCCGCCGGACAGGATGATGCCCTTGGCGCCGAACGCGGCGATGTCGGCCGGGTTGTGGTCCCACGCCCAGATTTCGCAGTACACGCCGAGCTCGCGGATGCGGCGCGCGATCAGCTGGGTGTACTGAGCACCGAAATCGAGAATGAGGATCTTGTCGTTATGGATGTTGGTCATGGCGCCCTGGGCAATGCAGGAAAGAAAACAGGAAACGAATACGAAAACCGGCGGCCTATAGAGAAAGAGGAACGGGAATCAGCTTCCTCGTTCCTCTTTGCTCATGCCGCATCAGGCGCGGTAGTTCGGCGGCTCTTTGGTGATCTGCACGTCGTGGACGTGGCTCTCACGTTGGCCGGCGCCGCTGATCTTGACGAACTTCGGCTTGCTGCGCATGTCTTCGACGGTGCCGCAGCCCACGTAGCCCATGGTGGCGCGCAGGCCGCCCATCAGCTGGTGGATGATGCCGCCCACCGGGCCGCGATACGGCACGCGGCCTTCGATGCCTTCGGGCACCAGCTTGTCGGCGCTGGAGGCGTCCTGGAAGTAGCGGTCCTTGGACCCCTTCTCCATCGCGGCCAGCGAGCCCATGCCGCGGTAGCTCTTGTAGGAGCGGCCCTGGAACAGCTCGGTCTCGCCGGGCGATTCCTCGGTACCGGCCAGCAGGCCACCGATCATGATGGTGGAGGCACCGGCGGCCAGCGCCTTGCCGATGTCGCCCGAGTAACGGATACCACCGTCGGCGATCAGCGGGATGCGGTCCTGCAGCGCCTCGGCGACCAGGTCGATCGCGGTGATCTGCGGCACGCCGACACCGGCGACGACGCGCGTGGTGCAGATCGAGCCCGGGCCGATGCCGACCTTGACCGCGTCCGCGCCGCTGTCCAGCAGCGCCAGAGCGGCTTCACCGGTGCAGATGTTGCCACCGACGACCTGCACCTGCGGGAAGTGCTTCTTGACCCAGCTGACGCGGTCCAGCACGCCCTGCGAGTGGCCGTGCGCGGTGTCGACCACCAGCACGTCCACCCCGGCGGCGACCAGCGCCTCGACCCGGCGGTCGGTATCGCCACCGACGCCGACGGCCGCACCGACCAGAAGGCGGGTGGCGGTGTCCTTGGCGGCGTTCGGGTAATCGGTGTTCTTCTGGATGTCCTTGACGGTGATCAGGCCGCGCAGGGCGAACTCATCGTTGACGACGAGGATCTTCTCGATGCGGTTGCGGTGCAGCAGCTGCAGCACTTCATCGGAGGCCGCGCCTTCCTTGACCGTGATCAGGCGATCCTTCTTGGTCATGATGTGGCGGACCGGATCGTCCAGCTCGGTCTCGAAGCGCATGTCACGGTGGGTGACGATGCCGACCAGCTGGCCGCCGCCGTCCACCACCGGCACGCCGGAGATGTTGCGCGCCTGGGTCAGGGCCAGCACGTCGCGGATGGTGGTTTCCGGGCCGACGGTGATCGGGTCGCGGATGACGCCGGCCTCGAACTTCTTGACCTTGGCGACTTCGGCAGCCTGCTGCTCGACGCTCAGATTCTTGTGGATGATGCCCATGCCGCCGAGCTGGGCCATGGCGATGGCCAGGCGGGCTTCGGTGACGGTATCCATGGCAGCCGAAAGGATCGGAAGCTTCAGCCGCAGGTCGCGCGTCAGGCGCGTTTCCAGACTGACATCCTTGGGCAGGATGATGGAATGAGCGGGGACGAGGGAGACGTCGTCGTAGGTGAGAGCTTCAGCCTGGATGCGCAGCATCGGCATACCCGAGATGTGGGGAAGCGCGACATTTTACCCTGATTCGGGCGTCATTGGCAGGGGGCAGGTGCGACGCTGTGTCGCGCCGGCAAACGTCGGTTCAGGACGGTGGAAGGCAGCCGAGAATGCCGCCAAAGCCAACCCGCGGTAGTGCCGGCCGCTGGCCGGCTCCTCATGATCCTTCGGCGGCGCTACGGGGTTGCCG
>NZ_JASCOO010000134.1:0-8276 GCF_029959485.1 Stenotrophomonas sp. PS02301 | reverse complement strand
CCGCAGTCCGTCAACTTCTACAACAACTGACGGGAGGCGGCCATGCGATGCGTTCCTGTCCTGCTGGCCGTGCTGCTGACCGCATGCGGCCAGCAGCCGGCTGAAGACCTGACCGCCACCTTGGCCGCCGATCCCGTGCGGCTCAAGGCGCTGCGCGCCCAATGCGCAGCCGACCGGCAAACCGCAGGCGAAGACACCTGTCGCGCCGCTGCCGAAGCCTTCCGGCGGCGCTTCTTCACCGGCCAGACTGGGCCGGACGAATACCGGACGCTGGCAGAACTGCCGCCGATTCCGGCGAGTTTCGACACGCCAACCGACGACGCGCCGGAAGGTGATGCGTCGCTCGCCGCTGCGGAGGACACGCCATGAACGACGTAACGATCATCGACAGATTCCTCGATACCTTCTCGCGCTACATCGACTCCGGTTTCGGTCTGCTGCAAGGCGAAGTCGCGTTCCTGACGGCCACTCTCATTGTCATCGACATGACCATTGCCGGTCTGTATTGGGCCATGAGCCATGCGACCGGCCAGGGCGAGGACGTGATCGCCAAGCTGCTGCGCAAGGTGCTTTACGTCGGTGCCTTCGCCTACATCATCGGTAACTTCAATTGGCTGTCGAGCATCGTGTTCCGCTCGTTCGCCGGGCTAGGCATCACCGCCACTGGCTCGGCCATAACGATGGAGAACTTCTTGCAGCCGGGTCGGCTTGCCAAGACCGGCATCGACGCCGCTGCGCCGATCCTCGACCAGATCGGTGACATGGCCGGCTTCCCCGAAGTGTTCGTGAACCTCGACCCCATCGTGGTGCTGTTCATCGCTTGGCTGGTGGTGATCCTCTGTTTCTTCGTGCTCGCGGTTCAGCTTTTCATCACGTTGATCGAGTTCAAGCTGACCACGCTTGCCGGCTTCGTCTTGATCCCGTTTGCGCTCTGGAACAAAACCTCGTTCCTCGCGGAAAAGGTGCTCGGCAATGTGGTTTCGTCAGGCATCAAGGTCTTGGTGCTGGCGGTAATCGTCGGCATCGGCTCGGGCCTGTTCGCGGAGTTCCAGGTTCATCCCGACGAGCCTTCCATCGACCATGCGCTTGTCGTGATGCTGGCTTCGCTTGCCTTGCTGGCGCTGGGCATCTTCGGCCCCGGCATCGCCACGGGCCTTGTGTCCGGTGCGCCGCAGCTCGGCGCGGGTGCGATGGCGGGCGCTGCCGTCGGCGCGGTAGGCACGGGTGTTGCCATCGGTGCCGCCGCGACCGGCGTGGGCGGTGCCGTCATGGCGGGCGCACGCATGGCCCCGGCCGCCGCAAAGCTGGCCGGGAGCGGCGCACGCGCCGCCACGTCGGCGGCCAGCAGCGCCAAGTCCGCATTCCAGGCCGGTTCCGCCGCTGCGGGCGGCGGGGCTAAAGGCGCGGCTGCGGGCCTCGGCAATGTCGCCAAGACCGGCGCGCAAGCGGCAGGCCGCCGAGCTGCATCGGGCGCTTCCGCTGCCGGTCAGAAGGTGGCCGACTCCTTCCGGGCAGGATGGAACGGTGCGGATGTCGGCGCTGCCGGTTCCGGCCAGGCCGCCGCAGGCGAAGGCGCAGCCAGCGCGCCGAAGCAAGAGCAACCCGCCTGGGCAAAGCGGATGCACCGCCGCCAGCAGATCACCCATGCCGCAACCACCGCAGCCCACACGCTGCGCAGTGGCGACGGCGGCGGCTCAGGGCAAGGCCCAAGCCTGCGCCCCGATGCGTGACCCGATACCTGACCACCAAGGAGAACCCTATGCGATTCAAACGCCCGCAGGTGCGCTATGCCGACACGCCGCAGCCTGCCACCCCGTACCAATCCGCCGCGCAGGTGTGGGACGAGCGCATCGGCTCGGCCCGCGTCCAGGCCAAGAACTGGCGTTTTATGGCCTTCGGCTGCCTCACGCTTGCGCTGCTGATGGCCGGTGGCCTGGTGTGGCGCTCGGCGCAGTCCATCGTCACCCCTTACGTCATCGAGGTCGATCAGTCGGGGCAGGTGCGCGCCGTCGGCGAAGCCGCCACGCCGTACCGGCCCGCCGATGCGCAGATCGCGCACCACCTGGCGCGCTTCGTGACGCTGGTGCGCTCGCTGTCTATCGATCCCATCGTGGTGCGGCAAAACTGGCTGGACGCCTACGACTACACCACCGACAAAGGCGCGGCGGTGCTCAACGACTACGCCAGCAAGAACGATCCTTTCGCCCGTGTTGGCCGCGAGTCGGTGACGGTGCAGATCACCAGCGTGGTACGCGCCAGCGATGCCTCGTTCAACGTCCGTTGGACGGAGCAACGGTTCATCAACGGTGCCCCCGCCGGGACCGAGCGATGGAACGCGGTGCTTTCCACCGTCCTGCAAACCCCGCGCACCGAACAGCGCCTGCGCAAGAACCCGCTGGGTATCTACGTCAACGGCCTGTCGTGGAGCCGCGAACTGGATTCTTCTGAAGGAGCCAAGCCATGAACCTGTCTTTCCGCTTATACGCTTTCGCGCTGACCGTGGTGGCCCTGTCGGGCTGCGCTTCGCAGGGCAAGCCGCCTCCGTCCATTTCGCTCGATGAGCCGGTGCAGGCACAGCCGCTGCCGGAGCCGCCTGCTCCAGTGGAAGTCGTCGCCATGCCCGAGCCGCTGGCGCTGCCAGCGCAGTTGAAGCCGCTGCACGAGTTGGACGCGGCCCCGGCTAAGCCGGAGCCGGCCGATGAGAAGGTGCGCGTTTCCCGTGCCAATGCCGAGGCGCGCATCGCGCCCACGCGCGAGGGCTACGTCAATGCGATTCAGGTGTGGCCCTTCACCGATGGTGCGCTCTACCAAGTCTATGCCGCGCCGGGACGCGTGACCGTGGTTTCCTTGCAGCCGGGCGAGGAACTAGTGACGGTCGCAGCCGGCGATACCGTGCGCTGGATCGTCGGTGACACGTCCAGCGGCAGCGGCGACGCGATGCGCATCAATGTGCTGGTCAAGCCCATCCGCTCAGGCCTCAAGACGAATTTGGTCATCACCACCAGTCGCAGAACATACCTGCTGGAACTGACCTCGACGGAAAAGGCATGGATGGCGTCGGTGTCCTGGGACTACCCAAAAGACCGGATGTTGGCCTTGCAGCGCCAGTCGCAGGCGGCTAGCGCCGCCGCACCGGTCGATACCGGACTGTCGCTGGAGAAGATCCGCTTCCGATATTCCGTCTCAGGCAGCAATCCGCCGTGGAAGCCGCTGCGCGCCTTCGACGATGGCGAGAAGGTCTATATCCAGTTCCCGCCGGGAATCGCCCAAGGCGAGCTGCCACCGCTGTTCGTCATCGGCGCGCAGGGCGACGGACAACTGGTGAATTACCGTTTTCGCTCGCCTTACTACATCGTGGATCGGCTGTTCGGCGCGGCCGAACTGCGCCTGGGCGGCGACAAGGGTGACGTGGTGCGTATCGAACGCACGGATGGCTTGGCGCGGAGGAACTGACCATGAGCCAGGACGACACTCCCGACCTCGCCACGCCGCATGCGGGCAAGGTGGCACCCGAGGCAGTTGCGCTGCGCGCCCAACCGCGCCCGGTCACGCGCCTGAACCGGCGCACGCTGGCCATCCTCGTCGGCGGTCTCTCGGTCGCTGTGCTCGGCGCGCTGATGTGGTCGCTGCAACCGCAGCGGCGCGGTGCAGGCGAGCAGACCGAGCTTTACAACGTCGATCGCGTCTCGAAGTCCGAAGGGTTGGACGCGCTGCCGGCGGACTACTCGAAGCTGCCGCCCCCCTTGGCGGCATCCGTGCCGGAGTTGGGGCCGCCGCTGCCAGGCGATCTTGGCCCGGCCATTGTGAAGTCGCAGCAGCCGGTGACGGCCGCCTACGCGGCCCCCGGCAACGACCCCAACGACGCGTTGCGCAAGGAAGCCGAAGCAGCAGCGGCATCGGCGGTGTTCTTCCGCTCTGGTTCGCAGAAGGCCGCGCCGGTGGCGCAGACACAGGTAGCCGCTGCGCCGGGCTTCACCGCCAATGCGGCCTTCGACCCGCTGGCGGCCGGGCCTGCGTCGACGGCGGCCCAGCCCGCCGACCCGACCGCCGTGCAGAACCGGCAAGACCAGAAAGAGGCATTCCAGAAAGCCGGAACCACGGAAGCCCGTGATTCCGGCAACCTGACGCTGCCGGCGTCGCCGTATCAGGTCATGGCCGGAACGGTGGTCGCCGGGGCGCTGGTGACGGGCATCAAGTCGGACTTGCCGGGCGATGTGATCGCCACAGTGACGGAGCCGGTCTATGACACGGCTACCGGCAAGTTCCTGCTGATCCCGCAGGGGTCACGCATCCTGGGCAAATACAACAGCCAGGTCAGCTACGGGCAGAGCCGCGTGCAAGTGGTGTGGAACCGGATCATCCTGCCCGACACGTCTTCGCTCAAGCTCGACAACTTGGCCGGCACCGATCCGGCCGGCTACGCCGGCTTGGAAGATGATGTGGATTGGCATTGGGATCGCGTCTTTGCCGGTGCGGCACTGACGACGCTACTGGGCATCGGTGCCGAACTGGCTGCGCCGGAGAACCGGCAGGACGGTGATCGCGTCATCATCGCCGGCCGCGATAGCGCCCAGGACAGCATCAATCAGGTCGGTCAGGAGATGACCCGGCGCAACCTCAACATCCAGCCCACCTTGACGGAGCGCCCCGGCTTGCCGGTTCGCATCATCGTCAACCGCGATCTGGTGCTGCGGCCGTACCAGCCACTTTTCTTCAACAGGGGGACTTCGCGATGACGACGCGCAAGCTACGGCTCGGGCCGCTGCCGAAAACGGAATCCACGAAGCTGACTTTTGCTTGCCCGGCCAGCCTGAAAGCCGACCTCGACCGCTACGCTACGCTGCACGCGCAGACCTACGGCGAGGCGGTCGATGCCACGGTGCTAATTCCGCACATGCTAGAAGCCTTCATGGTCGGAGATCGGGGATTCAGGAAGGGAGGCGCGGGCAAGGCCGCGCCGCCGAAGCCAAGCTGATGATGCCGGTTTCCGCTGGCGGCCATCCCTCAAACGCGCAGCCCAAGGCTGCGCGTTCTTCATTCTGGAGGACGGCGACCGATTGGGCTATGAAGACCAAACGCGGCTACCGCCTGCAGGCAACCGCCCCCGATGCAGCACGCTCGGGCTTTCTACCGCGAAGCTCCTATGTGGCTCCCAGCCCACAACGCCACAGCCCCGCAAGGCGGCCCGAAGTAGAGCCAAACCCGCACCCCATATAGACTTCCGGCCATCAGGCTGATTTCAACAATCGCTTGACTGCGGACATTTTTTATGTCTCGCTTCCGGAACATCGGGGCGCCGATAGGTCTCTCGCGTCGACACGCGCCGGGCATAATCCCCCCATGCCGATTTCCGACCTCGCCGCGCCCGCGCGCGTCCCCGACGCCCTTGTTCCCCTGGTTGATCGCGCCCTGGCGCGCCTGGCCCTGTCGCTGACCGATGGCGGCCACTGGCCACCGCCGGCGCCCGTTCTGGAGACCCTGCGCGCGCTGGCCGTCACCAGCGATTTCGCCATCGACACCCTGTGCCGCCAGCCGGCGCTGTTGTCGCATCTCACCCAGGAAGGCTGCCCACCGCTGCCCCTGCCGGAACTGGACCCGCTGCAGCCCAGCGAATGGCAGCAGCGCCTGCGCCGCTACCGCACCGCCGCCTCCACCCGCCTGATCTGGCGCGACCTGACCGGGCAGGATGACGTGCCTGCCACGCTTGCCGGTGCCACCCGCCTGGCGGAGGAGTGCCTGCAGCTCGCGCTCTCCGCGCTGGAGCAGGAATTCACCGGCCGCCATGGCGTGGTCCGTGCGGCGGACGGCAGCGCGCAGCAGCTGGTGGTGTTCGGCTTGGGCAAGCTCGGCGGCGGCGAACTCAATTTCAGTTCGGACGTGGACCTGGTCTACGCCTACCCGCAGGGCGGCGAATCCGATGGCGCGCGCCCGCTCGCCGCCGAGGAATACTTCGCACGCCTTGGCCAGCGCCTCGCGCGGTTGCTCGATGACACCACCGTGGATGGCTTCAGCCACCGCGTCGATCTGCGCCTGCGCCCCTTCGGCAATGCCGGACGCGTGGCGCTGTCGTTCGCCGGCATGGACCAGTACTTCCAGCGCGAAGGCCGTGACTGGGAGCGCTATGCCTGGCTGAAGGCGCGCGCCGTCGCCGGGGATATCGCCGCGGGCGAAGCGTGGCTGCAGACCCTGCGCCCGTTCGTCTACCGCCGCTATCTGGATTTCACCGCGCTCGATGGCCTGCGCGAAATGAAGGCCGCGATCACCGCCGAGGTCTCGCGCCGCGAGATGCACGATGACATCAAGCGCGGCCCCGGCGGTATCCGTGAGATCGAGTTCCTCGCGCAGGCCCTGCAGTTGATCCGCGGCGGCCGTGAAGCGCCGCTGCGCGAGCGTCGTCTGCTGCACGCGCTGCCGGCGCTGGTCGCCTCCGGCCAGATGGCCGAGCAGGACGGCGCCGACCTGCTGCATGCCTACGGTTTCCTGCGTCGCCTGGAAAACCGCCTGCAGATGCTGCGCGATGCACAGACGCATGCGCTGCCCACCGACACCACCGACCGCCTGCGCATCGCCAGCGGACTCGGTTACGACGACTGGGACGCGCTGGTTGCCGCGCTGGATGTGCAGCGCGAGCGCGTCAGCACCGAGTTCGCCGCACTGCTCGCACCGCGCCGGGGCCAGGCCGCGCCGGATGCACTGGCCAGCTACTGGCGTGGCCTGCCCGACAACGGCAGCGCCGAGGTGCTGGCCGAAGCCGGCTTCTTCGATGCCGGCAGCGCCGATCAATCGCTGCGTGATTTCGCACAGAGCTCCGGGGTGAAGTCCTTGTCCGATGCCGCGCGTGCGCGCCTGGACCGCGTGCTGCCGGCGCTGCTGCACGCCGCCACGCGCTCACCGCAGCCGGATGCCGCGCTCAAGCGCGTACTCGGCCTGCTGCAGGCGATCCTGCGCCGGACCAGCTATCTCGCCCTGCTCGACGAACAGCCCAGCGCATTGGCGCGCCTGGTCGATGTACTTGCACGCAGCGCATTGCTGGCCGAGCGCCTGGCGGCGTATCCGCTGCTGCTCGATGAACTGCTGGACGTGCGTGTCTCCGGTCCGATGCCGGATGCCGCGGGCATGCAGGCCGAGTGCGCTGTCGCGCTGACCATCGATGATCCCGAAGCCGCGCTGCGGCTGCTCAACGAGATCCGGCTGGCGCTGAGCTTCCGCATGGCGATGGCCACGCTGGATGGTCGCCAGCGCGCGGTCGACACCACCCGGCAACTGGCCGAACTCGCGCAGGCGGTGGTCGTCACCGTGCTCGCGCTGGTGCAGGCCGACATGCAGCGCCAGCACGGTGGCATTCCCGGCGGGCGTTTCGCCATCATCGGCTACGGCAGTCTGGGCGGGTTGGAGCTGGGCTTCGGCTCGGATCTGGATCTGGTCTTCCTGCACGATCACCCGGCCGATCAGGACAGCAGCGACGGTCCACGCCCGCTGGACCCCGGCCGCTGGTATGCGCGCCTGGCGCAGAAGGTGATGGCGATGCTCGGCGCGGTCACCGCCGCCGGCCGCCTGTACGACATCGACGTGCGGCTGCGCCCGGATGGCGGCAAAGGCGCGCTGGTGTCCTCGCTGGCCAGCTATACCGAATACCAGCGCGAACGCGCCTGGACCTGGGAGCACCAGGCACTGGTGCGTGCCCGTGCCATCGCCGGCGATGACTCGCTGTTGGCCGACTTCGAACGGGTGCGCGCGCAGACGCTGGCGCGCCCGCGCGACAACACCGTGCTCTACACCGATGTGCTGAAGATGCGGGCGCGCATGCGTGCCGAACTGGACCGCAGCGATGCCGCACGGCTCGATCTCAAGCAGGGCGCAGGCGGTATCGTCGATCTCGAATTCCTGCTGCAGACCGGCGTGCTCGACAGCGCCGTTACGCACCCGCAGGTGGTGCAACCGCGCGATACCCCCAGCCTGATCGATGCGCTGGCCGACATCGCCTGGCTGCCCGGGGGCACCCGCGATGGCCTGCACGAGGCGCACGCGGCGCTGTTGGATGTGGGCCTGGCCTGCACGCTGGACCGCCGCCCGCGCCTGGCGCCACCGACCCCTGCATTGGAAGCGGCGCGCGCGATGATCACCGCGGCGAGCGATGCGGCGGGGTTGCCGTTCCAACAACGGATCGATGTCGTCAGCTGACGGCGGTTTGCACCGTCATCGACCTCGCACCGCTCTGGCACCGGTAGTGCCGGCCGCTGGCCGGCTCCCATGAACTCTGCTGAGCCGGCCAGCGG
>NZ_JASCOO010000133.1:0-9128 GCF_029959485.1 Stenotrophomonas sp. PS02301 | reverse complement strand
CGGCCAGACCCTGCCGGGACCGTTGGAGCGGCATGAATGCCGCTCACGAGCCCCCATGGATGGGTTTACGGCGCGTCCGGGCAGGGTCTGACCGCCCTCGCCCACACGGAACCGGGAATAGCCACCGCGCTTTCCTCAGTGATACCCCACATCCGCCCGCACCTTGCCGCGGAACACCCGGTACGACCACGCCGTATAGCCCAGGATCACCGGCAGCAGGATCACCAGCCCGACCAGGCTGAAGCTCAGCGACGAGGCCGGCGCAGCGGCCTGCCACAACGTCATGCTCGGCGGCAGCAGGTACGGCCACATGCCCAGCACCAGGCCGATGAAGCCGAGCACGAACAGGGCCAGCGTCAACAGGAACGGCGGCAGATCGCGCTTGGGGTGCATTGCGCTGCGCCATAGCGCGGTGGCCACGGCCAACGTCAGCAAGGGCACCGGCGAGAGCCACCAGAAGTTGCCATCGCTGAACCAGCGCGCCATCAAGCGCGAATCCAGGAACGGCAACCATGCGCTCACCAGGCCCATGAACACGATCACCGCCACCACCAGCGGGCGGGTCAAGGTGCGCGCGAAGGTCTGCTCGCGGCCCTCGGTCTTGAGGATCAACCAGGTACTGCCGAGCAGCGCGTAGCCGAATACCACGGCTGCGCCGGTCAACATCGAGAACGGGCTGAACCAGCTGAACGCGCCGCCCACATAACGGCCATCCACGACCTGCAGGCCCTGCACGAGTGCGCCGAGGATCACGCCCTGCGCGAAGGCGGCCAGCAGCGAACCCAGGCCGAAGGCCACGCTCCACAGCTTGCGCGAGCGGTGCGCCTTGAAGCGGAACTCGAAAGCCACGCCGCGGAACACCAGCGCGACCACCAGCAACAGGACCGGCAGGTACAGCGCCGACAGCAGCGCGGCGTAGGCCTTCGGGAAGGCGGCCATCAGCCCGGCCCCGCCCAGCACCAGCCAGGTTTCGTTGCCGTCCCAGATGGGGGCGGCGGTATTCATCATGATGTCGAGCTGCTCCTCATCCTCGGCCATCGGCGCGAGGATCCCGATGCCGAGCACGAAGCCATCCAGCACCACGTACATCAACACACCAAAGCCGATCACCGCGAACCATGCCACCGGCAGCCAGGTCGTCATCTCCATCTCAGCGCTCCTCCAGCGGTTCATCGGCACCGGACAGCGGCCGCGCCGGGGTGTGGCTGCCGGCATCCAGCGCCGGGGCCGGGTCATGCGGCTTGGGACCGGTGCGGATGATCTTCACCAGGTACCAGACGCCCCAGCCGAACACGAACGCATAGCCGACGATGTACACGCCCAGCGAGAGCGCCGTCATCCACGCACTCTGCGGACCCACGGCATCGGCCGTGCGCAGCACGCCATAGACCACCCACGGTTGCCGGCCCATCTCGGTCACGAACCAGCCGGAGATCAGCGCGATGAAGCCGCTGGGCAGCATCCAGTTCCAGCCGCGGATCAACCAGCGCGACTGCAGCAGCTTGCCGCGCCACCACTGGAACGCCGAGACCCAGGCCAGCAGCAGCATCAGCGTGCCCAGCCCGACCATCACCCGGAACGCGAAGAACACCGGCACCACCGGCGGCCGATCGCTGGCAGGCACCGAGGTGAGCGGATCGAAGGTGCCGTCCAGCGAATGGGTGAGGATCAGGCTGCCCAGGCGCGGGATCGCGATTTCATAGTCGTTGCGCTCGGCCTTTTCATTGGGCACCGCGAATACCACCAGCGGCACGCCCTTGCCCTCGCCTTCGGAATGCCAGTGCGCTTCCATCGCCGCGATCTTCATCGGCTGGTGCTTGAGGGTGTTCAGGCCATGCATGTCGCCGACGAAGATCTGTACCGGCACCGTCAGCGCGGCGAAGCCCACCGCCGCCAGCAGCATCTTGCGCCCAGCCTCACGGTGCACGTCCTTGCGCAGGTACCACGCGCCCACACCGCCAATCACGAAGCAGGTGGTGATGAACGAGCCCAGGGCCATGTGCGCCAAGCGGTACGGGAAGGACGGGTTGAAGACGATCTGCCACCAGTTCTGCGGGTGCACGATGCCATCGACCATCGCGTAACCGGCCGGCGTCTGCAGCCAGCTGTTGGAGGACAGGATCCAGAATGTGGAGACCAGCGTGCCCAGCGCCACCATGCAGGTGGAGAAGAAATGCAGGCGCGGCGAGACCTTGCCCCAGCCGAACATCATCACGCCCAGGAAGCTGGCTTCCAGGAAGAACGCGGTGAGCACTTCATAGGTCAGCAGCGGGCCGATCACCGTGCCGGCGACCTCGCTCAGCCGTGGCCAGTTGGTGCCGAACTGGAAGGCCATGACGATGCCGCTGACCACGCCCATGCCGAAGGAGACCGCGAAGATCTTCTGCCAGAAGAAATACAGTTCGCGCCAGACCGGATTGCCGGTGCGCAGCCAGCGCGATTCGACAAAGGCCAGCCAGCTGGCGGTACCGATCGTGAAGGCCGGGAACAGCACATGGAAACTGATGACGAACCCGAACTGGATCCGGGACAACAACAACGCGTCCAAGAGACGCCTCCGACTGGCTCTGAAATCCGCACCAGTCTGGGCCTGTATCCGTGAAAGGCACATGCGACCCGGTGACGCGCTGCTTCACTTTGTCGCAGGCGCGGCGGCACCGGCCAGCACGGTCACGCGCGTGATCGTCTTGAACATCGAATCGCTCCTTGAAAGGGATGTCTCCCGTGAACCCCGGGGTTCATGGCCACCGTAGAGGCGGTTCCGGGCTGTCGACGCGCTGCTGCCCTGCGGGGGGCGGGGCAAGGCAGCGCAAGGCCTGCGCCGTCCGGGCGCAGGTCGGGATCGCCCTTCGCCGCGCGTGGAAGCATCACTGGCGGGACGACTTTGCCGATCCCGGCCATGGGCCGGTGCCATGACCTGTGGCCCCTTCCCGCGCCCCTTGCGGCTGCTACGCTTGCCGGGTTTTCCTCATTGGTGCCGCCCGCAATGCCCAGAACGCTGCCGTTGTCCCTGTTGCTGCTCGCCGCCCTCGGCGGTGCTGCCCATGCGGCGCCGACGCCGATCACCATCGAGCAGGCCATGGCCGACCCGGACTGGATCGGTCCGCCGGTCGAGAGCGCGTGGTGGTCCTGGAACAGCCAGCAGGTCGAGTACCAGCTCAAGCGCAACGGCAGCCCGGTGCGCGATACCTTCCGCCAGCCGGTCGCCGGCGGTGTGGCCGCACAGGTTGGCGATGACCAGCGCGGCACCCTGGATGTGGACAGCCCGGTCTACGACAGCGCGCGCCAGCGCTCGGCCTTCGTGCGCAATGGCGATGTGTTCGTGCGCGACCTGCGCAGCGGCGCGCTGAGCCAGCTGACCCGCAGCACCGAGAAGTCCGGCGCGGTCAATTTTGCCCGCGACGGCGGCGTGATCTGGCGCACCGGCCAGAACTGGTTCCATTGGACCGCCGCCGCCGGCGTGCAGCAGGTCGCCAGCCTGAAGGCCGAGAAGAATCCGGACGACGCGCCCAAGGCCGATACCCTGCGCGAGCAGCAGCTGCGCACCCTGGCCACGCTGCGCAACGACCGCGCCCAGCGCGAGGCACTCAAGGCGCAGGAAGCCAGCTGGCGTCGCGCCGATGGCACCCGCGCGCCGGGCCCGGTGTATCTGGGCGCGGATGTGGAGATCGTCGACAGCGTGCTCTCGCCCGATGCACGCACCCTGATCGTGGTCACCAAGCCGAAGAGCTTCGATGAAGGCCGCGGCGGCAAGATGCCCAAGTACGTGACCGAATCGGGCTACGAAGAGTTCGAGGACACCCGCACCCGCGTGGGCCGCAACGACCCGGAGCCGAACGCGCTGTGG
Organism: Stenotrophomonas sp. PS02301; assembly: GCF_029959485.1. Lineage (NCBI taxonomy): Bacteria > Pseudomonadati > Pseudomonadota > Gammaproteobacteria > Lysobacterales > Lysobacteraceae > Stenotrophomonas > Stenotrophomonas sp. PS02301. The sequence continues at coordinate 5,281 of NZ_JASCOO010000133.1, read as the reverse complement.
CTGGTCGATGCCGTGGCCGGTACGGTCAAGCCGCTGTCGATGGACGGCCTGCCGGGCATCGGCACCGACCCGCTGGCCGCACTGCGCAAGGCCGCTGGTAAGGACGCCCTGAAGGGCAACCGCCCGGTGGAAGTGCTCGGTGGCCCCGGCGCGCCCGGCATCCGCTGGAGCGCCGATGGCCAGCAGGCCGCGATCATGCTGCGCGCCAACGACAACAAGGACCGCTGGATCGCCAGCGTGACCCCGTCCAGCGCCAAGCTGGAGACGCGTCATCGCCTGACCGACAGCGCCTGGATCAACTGGAGCTTCAACGATTTCGGCTGGTCCAACGACAACCGTACGCTGTGGCTGCTGTCCGAAGAATCCGGCTATTCGCACCTGTACACCCAGCAGGGCACGGCCAAGCCGCAGGCACTGACCGGTGGCAAGTGGGAAACCTCGATGCCGGTGCCCAGCGCCGACGGCCGCGGCTTCTACTTCCTGTGCAACCAGCAATCGCCGGGCGATTACGAAGTGTGCGCGGTGGACACCGCCAGCAAGCAGGTGCGTGAGCTGACCTCGCTCAACGGCGTGGAGGACTTCTCGCTGTCCCCGGACGGCCAGCAGCTGCTGGTGCGTTACTCCGGCGCCTACCTGCCGACCCAGCTGGCCGTGGTGCCCGCCGCCGGTGGCCAGGCCAAGGTGCTGACCGACACCCGCACCGCCGAGTTCAAGGCGCGCGAGTGGATCCAGCCCAAGCTGGTGCAGGTACCGTCCAAGCACGGCGCCGGCGTGGTCTGGGCCAAGTACTACGGCCCGGAGACCTTCGAGCCGGGCAAGCAGTACCCGATCGCCATGTTCGTGCACGGCGCCGGCTATCTGCAGAACGTGCACCAGCAGTACCCGGCCTACTTCCGCGAGCAGATGTTCCACAACCTGCTGGTGCAGAAGGGCTACGTGGTGCTGGACATGGATTACCGCGGCAGCGCCGGCTACGGCCGTGACTGGCGCACGGCGATCTACCGCAACATGGGCCACCCGGAACTGGAAGATTACAAGGACGGCCTGGACTGGCTGGTCGCCACCAAGCAGGGCGACCGTGACCACGCCGGCATCTACGGCGGTTCCTACGGCGGCTTCATGACCTTCATGGCGCTGTTCCGCTCGCCGGGCACGTTCAAGGCCGGCGCCGCGCTGCGCCCGGTGGTCGACTGGCACCAGTACAACCACGGCTACACCGCCAACATCCTCAACACCCCGGACATCGACCCGGAGGCGTACCGCAAGTCGTCGCCGATCGAATACGCCGACGGCCTGCAGGATCACCTGCTGATCGCGCACGGGATGATGGACGACAACGTGTTCTTCCAGGACTCGGTCAACCTCACCCAGAAGCTGATCGAGCTGCACAAGGACAACTGGACGATCGCGCCGTACCCGCTGGAACGCCACGGCTATGTGCGTGCCGATTCCTGGCTGGACCAGTACAAGCGCATCCTCAAGCTGTTCGAAGAGAACCTGAAGTAATCCAGCGATGACGTCGGTCCCCACTGACGTGCAGCACGCCGCGGCGACGATCGATATCGTCGCCGCGGTCGTTTTCGATGCCGGCGGCCGCGTGCTGGTGGTGCGCAAACAGGGCTCGGAGACCTTCATCCAACCCGGCGGCAAGCCCGAGCCCGGTGAAGCACCGTTGGTTGCCTTGGCGCGCGAGCTCAAGGAGGAACTCGGGGTCACGTTGGACCCGGCCACTGCCGTGCCGCTGGGTCGGTTCGAGGCCTGGGCGGTGCACGAAACCGGGCACCGCGTGCGGGCCAATGTTTACCTGGTGACGGTCACCGGTTCGCCGCGCGCGCAGGCGGAAATCGCCGAACTTGCGTGGGTGCCGCTGCGCCCGCCGCATGGCCTGCGCTTGGCACCGTTGAGCGCAGACCATATCCTGCCCGCGGCCGCGACCGCGGTGGCTGCGACCTAGACGTCGCGGCCTGCCCAACCAGGACACCGGATGTCAGCGTCGCTTCCCCCGCCATTGCCTTCCTGCACGCCACACCCCAGCGGGGATGGTGCGCCTGGATTTCTCGCCCCCCTGCTCAAGTCCGTGCTGCTGGTCTGCCTGGTCACGGCCGCGCTGTGGGCGGTGCTGGCACTGATTGCGATACCCCTGTCGGGCTCGGAGGCGCTGCAGGCGCTGCTGACCGATGAAAACCTCCACTGGCTGCCCGGCTGGGTGCATTGGCTGCTCACCCACCCGGTGCTCGCCAACGTGCTGCTGTGCGTATCGAGCCTGGTGGGCGTCCTGGCGTGCTGGGGCATGCTGCGGCGCTGGCGCTGGGCGTGGGGATCGTTCGTGGCGCTGCTCGCCATCACGGCCGTGCTCAATGGGGTGGTGGTCTGGGGCGTCGACGATGCCTTCCGCCACCTGCTGGCGCAGCTTCCGGCGGAGACCTATTCGCTGGAGATACTGCAACTGCGCAGAGACCTGCGGGTACTGCGCGTGATCTGGGGCGTACTGATGGGCCTGACCGCTGCAGCGTTCGCCGTGCTGCATGGCTGGCTGATCGTGCGCCTGTGCGCGCCCGATGTGCGTGCACTGTTCCGCCGCTGAGATGTTTCCCGCAGCGCCACGGTGCGCTGCACGACCTGCAAGGATGATCGTGTGACTGTTTCCCTCCCCCTTCTGCGCCGCCACGGCTGGCGCACGACCCTGTTCACCCTGCTCACGGCGGTCAGCCTGCCGGCGGCCGCGGCAACGCAGACGATGGTGTGCGGCATGTTCGTGTCCGAGGACACCGGCACCACGCTGACCCTGCACAGCGCGAACGAGGGCGTGCGGCAGATTCCCGGGCGGGCACCGGAGCCGTACGTGCTCAGCCGCCTCGGCGACGAGCTGAAGCTGGCCGACCTGGACAACGGCGGCGTCGGCTCGCTGACCCTGGAAGACAGCGGTCGGCGGCTCAGCGATCGCTTCAATACGTACCGCCTGCAGACGGCGGCCAGCTGTCGCCCCGCCGCGATGTTCCCGCCCGGATCGTGCCGGGCCGAGATCGGTACCTGCCTGAACGACACGCTCTTCGCCAGCAACGACCGCCTGCGGCAGTGGTGCCGTGAGGATGTGCCGGCCGCCTGCAAGCGTCTGCTGGCCAATTTCCAATCCGAGGCGCGCGAGGCCAGGACGCTGGCGGCGACCCAGGACGATGCTCCGGAGCTGCCTGAGCCGGAGGTCTGCAAACCCGCGTCCGCGGCGTACGACCAGGCCGCCTGTCTGGAGGCCGCGCGCGATGCCATGGGGCAAGCCTTGGCCAAGGCGCTGCTTGGCGGGCTCAGCGCAGCCAAGGCGTCACCGCTGCCGGCCGCGCAGCTCGATGAGATCACCACCCTGTGCCGGGCACAGACCGGCGGCACGTTCTGCGCCAACGCTGCCGAGGCGTTGTGGGACGCCGGCCGCCTGATCCCGGCCCGCGATGCACTGCAGCGTGCGTGCACCGTGGGCAAGGACCCGCGCGCCTGTGAGCGTGCAGCGCCGCTGAGCACGCTGGATGCCAGGGCACTGACCCCGGTGGCAGCCACCGCCCTGCCCTGCGGCAGCTATGTCGCCAGCCAGGGCCTGATGGACCATCTGCCGTTCGGCGATGGCGGCATGATCGACAGCGGCTTCGGCGGCAAGCTGCGCGCGCGGCTGGTCGATGGCGACATCCGTGTGCGCCATGACCAGGGCGATGACTTCGTGTTCAAGCGCCTGGCCAACGGCAACCTGATCGGCATGGACAGCTGGAACCGCTTCAGCTACTACGAGCGCACCGGCGAAGCCCAGCAGTGCAGTGCACCGGTGGTTTTCGTCGAAACCCCGCTGCCGCAGGATTGCCCGACGCTGGGCCGCGAGGGCGGTGCCCAGGCGTGCTGTGCGGCGGGCAAGCTGCAGGGCTGCAATGCCGCCGGTCATCAGCTGGCGCTGCGCAATCGCTGGGCCGAGGCGGCGCCGTTCTACAGGACGCTGTGCACCGCCGGCGTACGCGAAGGCTGCGAGAACCTGGCCACCGTCTACGAGCACACCGGTGACGAGCAGCTGCCCGCGCAGATGGCCTCGATCTGTGCCAAGGATGGCAAAGGCACCCACGTGGCCTGCGATGTGCACGCGACCCGCAACTGGGGGCTGATGCAGGTCAGTGCCGGCCTGGAACAGATCGCCGAACGCATGGCAGCCGAGCCCGATGCCGAGGCAGGCGACGAAGCACCGGCCGAGGCGCCCGTCCCGGCGAAGAACAGCAAGAGCAGCACCCGCAAAAGCGGCCACTGAGCGCCAGTGAGCACACGCAGGCCGTGCACCGGCCTGCGGTAAAGTAGCGCCCATGAACGACTTCGACCGCGTCCGCGCGTATCTGACCGACCTGCAGGACCGCATCTGTGCGGCGATTGAAACCGCCGACGGCCAGGCCCGCTTCACCGAAGATCTCTGGCAGCGCGCGGAGGGCGGCGGTGGCCGGACCCGCATCCTGCGCGATGGCGCCGTGTTCGAGCAGGCCGGGATCGGGTTCTCCGATGTGGCCGGCACGCGGCTGCCGCCATCGGCCTCGGCGAACCGGCCGGAGTTGGCCGGTGCATCATGGCGCGCGACCGGCGTCTCGCTGGTGTTCCATCCGGCCAATCCCTACCTCCCGACCACCCATGCCAACGTGCGTTACTTCCGCGCCGAGCGCGATGGCGTGGCGGTGGCGTCCTGGTTCGGCGGTGGCTTCGACCTCACCCCGTTCTACCCGATCGACGACGACGTGCGGCACTGGCATCGGGTGGCGCACGATCTGTGCGCGCCCTTCGGCGAAGAGCGCTATGCGGCGCACAAGCGCTGGTGCGATGAGTATTTCTTCCTGCGCCACCGCAATGAGACGCGTGGCGTGGGCGGGTTGTTCTTCGACGATCTGCACGGCGATTTCGAGCGTGATTTCGCGTATCTGCGTGCGGTCGGCGATGGTTTCCTGGATGCCTATCTGCCGCTGGTCGAGCGCCGCAAGGACACGCCGTACGGCGAGCGCGAACGCGAGTTCCAGCTGTACCGGCGCGGCCGCTATGTCGAGTTCAACCTGGTCTACGACCGCGGCACCCTGTTCGGGCTGCAGAGCGGTGGGCGCAGCGAAAGCATCCTGATGAGCCTGCCCCCGCGCGTGCGCTGGGAGTATGGCTTCCAGCCGGAGGCCGGCAGCGATGAGGCGCGTTTGGCGGATTACCTCGTCCCGCGCGACTGGCTCTAACGGGGACGGCTATAACGGGGACGGAGGTAGTTAAGCGCACGCGCTTAACTACCTCGGTC
>NZ_JASCOO010000132.1:0-9485 GCF_029959485.1 Stenotrophomonas sp. PS02301 | reverse complement strand
AAGCCACAGAGCAAAGCCACAGAGCAAAGCCACAGAGCAAAGCCACAGAGCAAAGCCACAGAGCAAAGCCACAGAGCAAAGCCACAGAGCAAAGCCACAGAGCAAAGCCGACACCATCACTGTCGGAGCCGCAGAGCCCGCGCCTGCTCTTCCCCTTGCGCACCAGCCCACTGTCAAAGGGTGGACATGGGTGGGATGGCGGCATACGAGCTTATTTGGGTGAAGGCGCATTGCTTGCGTGGCACTGCCTCGCATGCGACTGAACGCACAGCCGCCAGCGGCTGGGCCGGGCCGCGGAGCGGGACTTGCAGCGGGTCCCGACACCCCACCCATGCCCGCCCAAACCAGCGCAAACGCAAACCCCAGCCGTGGCTCTGCTCCAGCTCTGCAGCTCTGCAGCTCTGTAGCTCTGTAGCTCTACAGCAAAAAAAACGGGCGCCGAAGCGCCCGTTCTTTCATCTCAGCAAAGCGCGATGAAAAGCCTCACCACACCTTGACCCGCTTCTCCGGCGCCAGATACAGCTTCTGGCCTTCCTTCACCTCGAAGGCCGGATACCACGCATCCAGATTGCGCACCGTCAACGCACGGAACTGCCCCGGCGCATGCACATTCGTCAACAGCGAATTACGCAACGCCTGCTCGCGCGCCTTGCTGCGCCACGCCTGCGCAAAGCCCAGGAAGAACCGCTGATCCGGCGTAAAGCCCTCCAGCGTCTGGCCCGGCTTGCCCTGCAACGACAACTGATACGCGTCGTAGGCCGTCGACAGACCCGCCACGTCCGCAATGTTCTCGCCCAGCGTCAAACGACCATTCACCGACACCCCGGGGAACGGACTGTAGCTGCTGAACTGCGCCGCCAGCGCATCGCCGGCCGCGTTGAACTTCTTCAGATCTTCCGCCGTCCACCAGTTCTGCAGCTTGCCCGTCTCATCGAACAGCGCACCGGCGTTGTCGAAGCCGTGGCTGATCTCATGGCCGATCACCGCACCGATCGCACCGTAGTTCACCGCATCATCGGCCGCACCGTCGAAGAACGGCGGCTGCAGGATCGCGGCGGGGAACACCAGGCGGTTTTCCAGCGGCACGTTCATCGCATTGATGGTCTGCGGCAGCATCGCCCACTCGCTGTGGTCCACCGGCTTGCCCAGCTTGGCGATGTTGCGACGGTACTCGAACAGCTCTGCACGCTCGGCATTGCCCAGCGCGTCATCGCGCTTGATCTCCAGGCCCGTGTAATCGCGCCACTTGTCCGGGTAGCCCATGCCCACCGTCAGGCCGTCGACCTTGGCCTTGGCACGCGCCTTGGTCTGCGGCGACATCCACGCCAGCGCATCGATGCGCTTGGCGAAGGCGGCAATGATGTTCTTGGCCATCTCGTCCGCACGGGCCTTGGTGGCCGGGTCGAAATGACGCTCGACGTACAGCTTGCCGATCGCTTCACCGACGGCATGGTTGCTGTCATCCACCGCACGCTTCCAGCGTTCGCTCTGCTGGGGGGTGCCGTTGAGCGTGGTGCCGTGGAAGGCGAAGCGCGCATCGGCGAACGACTTGGGCAGGTACGGGGCGGCGCGGTCCAAAGCATGGAAGGCGAGGTAGTCCTTCCAGACTTCCAGCGGCTCGGTCGCGACCAGGCGCGAAATGCCGGCCACGGCCTTGGGCTGCCACACGATGAAGTCCTGCTGGGCGTCCAGGCCGGCCGAGGCCAGGAAGGCGCTCCAGTCCATGCCCGGCGCCTTGGCGCTCAGGTCGGCCTGCTTCCAGGCGTTGGCGCCCTTGGCGACGTCGTTGGTGTCTTCCTGGGTGGCGTGGGCCTGGGCGATCTTGGTCTCCAGCGCGAGGATGCGCTGCGCCTTGGCCGCCGGATCGGCGACGCCGGCCAGTTGCAGCACCTGGGCGATATACGCCTGGTACTGCTTGCGGATCTCGGCCATGCGGCCGCCCTGCAGGTAGAAGTCGCGGTCCGGCAGGCCCAGGCCGCCCTGCACCAGGTAGGGCGCGGTGCGGTCCGGCTGCAGCAGATCCACCGAGACCCACACGCCGAACAGGCGGTCGGTGTAGAAGTTGGTGGCGTTGAGCAGGTCCACATCGGCGCGCAGGGTGCCGCCCAGCGCGGTGGCCAGCGCGGCCTTGTCGCCGATGCCCGCGATGGCGTCCAGCGCTGGCTTGACCGGGGCGGCACCGCGTGACTCGATGCCGGTCTCGTCCATGAAGGCGGCGTAGTAATCGCCGATCAGCTTGGTCTCGCCCTCGGCCTTGGTATCGGCCGCGGCGCCTTCGAGGATCGCGCGGGTGTCGGCCAGGGTCTTTTCGGAAATGACGTTGAAGCTGCCGTAGCTGGAACGGTCGGCCGGGATCTCGGTGTTCTTGACCCAGGTGCCGTTGGCGAAGCCGAAGAAGTCATCGCCGGCGGCGATGCTGCGGTCCATGCCGGTGGCGTCGAAGCCGAAACTGCCGAGCTGCGGCTTGGGCGCGGCCGGTTCGGCCGGAGCGGCGTCGGGCGCGGCCGCGGCCGGCGCAGTCGCCTGGCGGTCACAGGCGGCCAGGCTCAGCGACAGGCTGGCGGCAATGGCGAGCATCAGGGTGGGGCGGCGCAGCTTGGACATTGAGCTTCTCTGCAACGGAAACATCCAAGTCTAATCCTGTCCCGGGCGCACGGTTATGCCGGCTTCGGCGGCATCGGGTACCGGATCTGCCCGTCCCCGGATTCACCGAGGTGAACGGCCTATTGTGGTGCTTCCCGTCCTGCGCGTGCTCGTGCATGCTGGTACGGCACGGATTCCGCGCGCGCCCGTCGGCGCCCGCGTGACGATCATGGCGTCAAGAATCCCGGGCAGCGGCCGCTCAGGTTTGGGGAAACCAGGAAGCGTGTACAGATGAAGTCAGCCTGTCGTTCGGGAAAAGGGTTGCGATGCCCGCGTTGAACCGTGCCCTGGCGCGGCCACTGCGGACGTTCGTGTGGCTGGGGGTTTCCCTGGGCGCGCTGCTGGCTGCCGGGCTGGTGGCGACACTGGTCAATGATGGCCAGCGCCGACAGGAAGCCGCGCAGCGCCAGAGTTCGGCCCTGGCGACCGGCGCCCAGCGCCTGCTGCGGCTGGAGCTGCGCAATCTGGAGCGGGTGATGCAGGGCATTTCCCGGGATGGTGCGCTGCTGTTCCAGCGCGTGCCGGCGCAGGCTCCCGATCTGCTCGATGCCAGCATCGCCGGCGCCCTGCAGCGGCATGCAGAACTGCACAGCATCGTGGTGGTCGACCAGTACGGGCGCGCCCTGACCAGTGGCAGTGGCGACCTGCAGCTGCCGTTATGGGCGGTGGATGACAACCGCGGCCACGGCAGCCAGGTGTTCCTCGGCCCGCCCCAAGCGCTGGATGCCGCGCAGTGGATCCTGCCGCTGGCGCTGCCCATGGGCGGCGACCGCTGGCTGCTGGCGCGGCTGCGCACGGCCGAACTGCAGTCGATCATCGGCGGTATGGACACCGGCGATGCCGGCGTGATCTCCATCACCGACCCGCATGGCTATGTGCTGGCGCGCAGTCCGGACCCGGCCGGGGTGGTGGGGCGTCGTTTCGGCCTGGCCAAGCGCGAGCTGCTGCGCCGGGACGCGTTGACCCCACTGGGGACCGAGATCAGCGCGGTCGATGGCATCGAGCGGATTTCCAGCCTCAGCACGCTGGCGCAGTACCCGCTGGCGGTCTACGCCGGGTTGGGCCGGCGCGATGTGCTGGCAGCATGGTGGCCGTATGTGCAGGCCTCGATCGGCGTCTACCTGCTGTACTGGGCGCTGTTCGGCGCGGTGTATGTGAGCCTGCGCCGTGCCACCCGCGATCAGGACACGCTGAGCGAGGAGCTGCGCACCGGCCATGCCGAACTGCGCATGGCGCACCAGGTCGGCAAGGTCTGCACCTGGTACGTGGATGAGGATGCCTGCCTGCTGCGCTGGTCACCGCTGGCGCGCGAGATTTTCGGCATCGACATCGAGAGCCTGCCGGTCGCCGATTTCTTCGCACGCGTGCACCACGAAGATACCGTACGCATGCAGCAGGCCTTCGACGCCGCGTTTGCCGGCAGCGGCGTGCTCGATGAAATGTTCCGCCTGGTGTTGCCGGGGGGCGCGATCCGCTGGGTGTCCGCGCGTGGCCAGCGGGTGGCGGTGGTGGACCGTGAGCGCCGCATGATCGGTGCATTGACCGATGTCAGCGAGCGGGTCGATGCGCTGGCCAGGGTGCAGCAGGCCGAGCGGCAGTTCCGGCTGCTGTTCGACCGCAACCCGGCGCCGTTCTGGGTGTTCGATCCGGACACGCTGCGCTTCCTGGAAGTCAACGAAGCGGCGGTGCGCCAGTACGGCTACAGCCGCGATGAATTCCTGGCGATGAGCATCCTGGATATCCGCCCGCGCGAAGGCTGGGAGGAGATCCGCGGGGCGATTGCACAGGCCCGCATCGGCGACGTGCAGGATGCGCAGGTGCGCCTGCACCAGCGCAAGGACGGCACCGTGTTCGAGGTCCGCGCGCATCTGGCCCGGCTGGATTTCGACGGGCGCCAGGCCTGCCTGGTGCTGGCCGAGGATGTCAGCGAGCGGTTGGCCTACGAGCGCGATCTGGCGTATCACGCCACCCACAACCCGGCGACCGGCCTGCTCAATACGCGTGCGCTGGCCGCGCAGCTGGACGAGGAGGGCGGGGCGTACACCATTGCCTACGTGCAGTTCCGTGGCCTGCAGCTGGTCGCCGATACGCTCGGCCGGGAGGTCGGCGACGTAGTGCTGCAGGCGATGGCCAAGCGCCTGGGCGGGCTCGGCGTGCGCTATGGGCTGCTGGCCTTCCAGCCGGCCGAGGATTTCATCTTCGCCATCCGCGACGACCATCAACGCCAGACTGCGCTGGATACGCTGGTGCAGACCGTCTCCGAGCCGGTGCGCGGGCAGGACTGGCTGCATCAGTTCGAGCCGCGTATTGGCGTGGCGGTCAAGGCCGACACCGACACCAGCACCGCCGAGCAGGTGATCGGCATGGCCGCGCAGGCCGCGCATGCGGCGCGCGACGAAGGCAACGTGATCGCTTGGTATGACGCGACGGTGAGTTCACGCTTGTCCGAACGCCTGCGCCTGGCCGGGCGCATCCACAGCGCGATCGACACCGAGTTCGAGCTGTATTACCAGCCGATCTGCCACGCAGGCGACAGCAGTCCAGCCGCGCTGGAAGCCCTGCTGCGCTGGCCGCAGGCCGACGGCAGTTTCATTCCACCGGGTGAGTTCATCCAGCTGTGCGAAGACACCGGCCTGATCCTGGCGCTGGGCCGCTGGGTGATCCGCGCCGCCGCGCAGGCACAGCGGCAACTGGTCGATGCCGGCTGGGACCTGCCGATCGCGGTGAATGTCTCGGCGGTGCAGTTCTTCAACAGCGACCTGGTGGCCGAGTTCACCCGCGCCAGCCAGGAATACGGGCTGGCCCGCGGTGCGCTGCAGGTCGAGCTGACCGAGAGCAGCCTGATGCGCAAACCCGGCCAGGCCAAGCAGACCATGCAGCGGCTGCACGAGCAGGGCATCTGCATCTCGCTGGACGACTTCGGTACCGGCTATTCCAATATGTCCTACCTGCAGCACCTGCCACTGGACATCCTCAAGATCGACCGCAGCTTCGTGGCCGACGTGGAAACCAATCCGCGTAATGCCTCGATCTGCCGTGCACTGCTGTCACTGGGGCACAGCATGGGCCTGACCATCATCGCCGAAGGCGTGGAGACCCCCGGGCAGCACCAGTGGCTGGCTGCGCACGGCTGTGACCAGGTGCAGGGCTATCTGCTCGGCCGCCCGATGCCGCTGGCCAACGTCATCGCGCAGTTGGAGGCGGTGGAGGCGTAGTGCGCCGGGCGTTGCCCGGCCGCCGCCACGCATCATCCGCCCAGAGCTTCCACCAGGTAGTCGATGAAGCTGCGCACCTTCGGCGCCAGATGGCTGCGGCTGGTGTATACCGCATGGATGCCGATGCCCGGCACCGTCCACTCCGGCAGGACGCGCTCCAGCCGCCCGTCGGCGAGCGCGTCGGCGACCAGGAAATCCGGCTGCACGATGATGCCCATCCCGGCGATCGCGGCCTCGCGCAGCACATCGCCGTTGTTGGCACGCACACCGCCACGTACCGGCACGGAGACCTCCCCGCGTGGCCCCTGCAGCTGCCACGCATCCCCGCCGCCCCAGTAGCTGTACTGCAGGCACTCGTGCGCGGCGAGATCTTCGGGTTGCTGCGGCCGGCCATGCGCGTCCAGATATGCCGGCGCCGCGCACAGGCTGATCTGCGCGTCGGCCAGCTTGCGGGCGATCAGTGCCGGGCTGGGCTGGCGGGTGATGCGGATCGCCACGTCGTAGCCTTCTTCGACCATGTCCACCAGGCGGTCGGACAGCGACAGGTCCAGCTCCACCTGCGGGTAGCGCGCGCGGTAGCCGGCCAGCAGCGGGCCCAACCGGGCGATGCCATAGCTGACCGGCGCGTTGATGCGCAGCCGCCCCGAGGGCTCCAGGGCCTGCGCGCTGATGCCGGCCTCCAGCGCATCGAACTCGGCCAGCAGCCGCACGCACTCGGCGTAATAGGCCGCGCCCGTGCTCGTCGGGCTCACGCGGCGGGTTGTACGGTTGAGCAGCCGGGTCGAGAGGCGCTTTTCCAGCGCGGCGATCTGCCGGGTCACTCCCGCGGTGGACAGGTCCAGGGCCTGCGCGGCGGCACTGAAGCCGTTGCGCTCGACCACGGCGACAAACACACGCATGGCATCCAGAGTGTCCATTGTTTCTATTTCCGAAATAAACAGCGTCGATACATCGTATTTATTGGTAAGGCTGCGCGCAATAAGCTCAGGGCCGTCGTCGCGCTATTGGAGTCCGTGATGTCCCGCTTGCCCTCCCTGTATATCTCCCACGGCTCGCCGATGACCGCGCTCAACCCCGGTCTGGTCGGCGAGCGCCTGGCGGCCCTGGCGGCGCGCCTGCCGCGTCCGCGCGCGATCGTGATGGCCTCGGCGCACTGGCTGACCCATCAGCCGGCGGTGGGCGGGCATGCCCAGCCGCCGACCCTCCATGATTTCGGCGGTTTTCCGCAGGCGCTGTTCGATCTGCAGTACCCGGCGCCGGGCGACCCCGCGTTGGCGCAGGAGATCGCGCAGCGGCTGACCGCGGCCGGCCTGCCGACCGCGATCGACCCGCAGCGCGGTCTCGACCACGGTGCCTGGGTGCCGCTGCGCTTTCTGTACCCGCAGGCGGACATCCCGGTCGTACCGCTGGCGATCCAGCCCCTGCTCGGGCCGGCCCATCAGTTCGCACTGGGCCGCGCGCTGGCACCGCTGCGCGAGCAGGGCGTGCTGTTGATCGGCTCAGGCAGCATCACCCACAACCTGCACGATTGGCGCAGCTACCCGGACGGCAAGGAAGCGCCGTATGTGCGGCCCTTCATCGAGTGGGTGGAACAGCGCCTGCAGGCCGATGACAGTGCCGCCTTGCTGGACTATCGCCGTCAGGCCCCGTACGCCGTGCAGGCGCACCCGAGCGACGAGCACCTGCAACCGCTGCACGTCGCGATGGGCGCGGCCGGTGGCGATGCGCTCGGCGCGCAGCGTATCGATGCCGGGATTGATGCCGGCTTCCTGGCGATGGACATCTATCGCTTCGACGGCGCCGACGCGCAGCAGCGCGCCGCATGAGTGCCGTGCTGTCCGCGAACTGAGCCTGGCGCGCCCCGCGCATTCGCGTGGCGGCGCACGTGTGGTACGTTTTTTCCTGTTTCCGGCGCCGGCTGCCTGCAGCCTCCCCCGCGCTGCTTACTGGAAAATGCATGCATACCATTGAAGTCGTCCTGGCGATGCTGGTGGCGGTGGTCGCCAGCGGCTACCTGGTCCGCGTATTGCCGTTGTCGCTGCCGCTGCCGCTGGTGCAGATCGGGCTGGGCGCGGTCATAGCCGGGGTGTTCAACCGCGGCCACGCGCTGGAGCCGGAGATGTTCTTCCTGCTGTTCCTGCCGCCGCTGCTGTTCCTGGATGGCTGGCGCATCCCCAAGCAGGGCCTGTTCCGCGATAAAGGCGTGATCCTGGAGCTGGCCTTCGGGTTGGTGGTGTTCACCGTGATCGGGGCCGGCTTCCTGATCCATTGGATGATCCCGGTGATGCCGCTGGCGGTGGCGTTCGCGCTGGCCGCGATCATCTCGCCGACGGACCCGGTGGCGGTCAGTTCGATCGCCTCGCGCGCGCCGATCCCCAAACGGCTGATGCACATCCTGGAAGGCGAGTCGTTGCTCAACGATGCCTCCGGCCTGGTCTGCTTCCGCTTCGCCGTGGCGGCGGTGATGACCGGCTCGTTCTCGCTGGCGACCGCCTCGCTGACGTTCCTGTGGGTGGCCGTGGCCGGGCTGGCGATCGGTGTCGCGGTGACGCTGGGCGTGTCCACCTTCCAGCGCTGGCTGTGGCGGCGCTTCGGCGAGGAGCCGGGCGCGGCGCTGCTGGTCAACCTGTTGATTCCCTTCGCGGCCTACCTGCTGGCCGAAGAGTTCAACGCCTCGGGCATCCTCTCGGCGGTCGCTGCGGGCATCACGATGAGCTATGTGGAACTGAGCGGCCGCGTGTCCGGCAGCATGCGCGTGCAGCGCGCGGCCGTGTGGAACATGCTGCAGTTCAGCTTCAACGGCATCATGTTCGTGCTGCTCGGCGAGCAGCTGCCGGGCATCGTGGAGCGCGCGATCAAGACGGTCAGCGAAAGCGGGCATCACAGTGCGTGGTGGCTGCTGGTCTACGTGGTGGTGATCAATCTGGCGCTGGTACTGCTGCGCCTGGCCTGGGTGTGGCTGTCGCTGCGCTGGAGCCTGCTGCGCGCGCGCCATCGTGGCGAGGCGCGGCAGGGCACGTCCTGGCGGATCGTGGTGGCCACCTCGGTGGCGGGTGTGCGCGGTGCGATCACCCTGGCCGCGGCGGTGATCCTGATCTCGCTGGTCGGCGCCAGCATCGCGCTGCCCCGCCTGCTCAAAGGGCTGGAACTGCCGGCCGATTCGGGCGAACGCAAGGAAGAGGATCTTGCCCGCAAGCTCGCCGCCAAGGCCGCGCTGGCCGGTGTGGAGCGCACGCGCCAGCAGCTGGTGCAGAACCAGACCACCGAGAACGTGCAGCTCTACAACGACGCCGCCTCACGGGTGAGCCTGCTGTACCAGCGCAACCTGGAGAAGGACGCCGGGCCGGATGCCGATCCGGACAAGGTGAAGCGGATGGAGCAGGGCTACCGCCAGCTGCGCACCGCCGGGCTCACCGCCGAGCGCGAAGAGCTGTTCCGCCTGACCCGGCGCGGCAAGATCTCCGATGAGATCTCGCGCAGGCTGATCCGCAATCTGGATCTGCTGGAGACGCGGCAACGCGATTGAGGCCGCACCGTGCCACGGGTGGAGCCACCCCATGGGTGGCTGCGCGGACCCACTGGAACCCACGCGTCCGGGACGAAGGGCAGCCACCCATGGGGTGGCTC
>NZ_JASCOO010000131.1:0-9504 GCF_029959485.1 Stenotrophomonas sp. PS02301 | reverse complement strand
CCCCGCGTCGTGCCGCGCCCCGACCCCCCGGGGGGGGCCCCCGCGGCGGCCGGGCCCCACCACTGCGGCCACATTGACCACCGTGCCCATCCAGCCGCGGTGATGCGCGCCGATGATCGGCTGCAGCAGATCGCTGATCAGCCCGCGGCCGTTGCGGTTGAACTGGAACCAGGCCATCGCCAGGCCGATCAGCGCATAGATCGCCCACGGGTGCAGGCCCCAATGGAAGAACGCATAGCGCATCGACGCGCGCGCCGCCTCCATGCTCTGCGGGGCCAGCCCTTCCGGTGGCTTCACGAAGTGCGAGATCGGCTCGGCCGCGCCCCAGAACACCAGGCCGATGCCCATGCCGGCGGCGAACAACATCGACATCCAGCTGGCGTTGGAAAAATCAGGCTCGGCATCCTCGCCGCCGATGCGCAGCGAACCGAAGCGGCCGAAGGCCAGGTACATCAGGAACGACAGCGTGATGAACACCACCAGCAGATACAGCCAGCCGGTACTGCGGATGATGGTGGACAGGCCGCTCTGGACGACCTCGTTGAAGGGGCCCGGCGCGAGGCCGGCGATCAGCACCAGCAGTGCGACCAGTGCGATGGAAATGCGGAACACCATGCTGGCGTGTCTCCGATCAGTAGGGGCGAGCCGAGGCTTGCAATCTCCAGCGGCGCAACGGCAACGACTGGGGCGGATCAAGCCGGTCGAGGCCGGTCAGTACGGACGTCAATGGCGTCGAGCAGAGCGCGGTGTGCACGCGATCGGGAGGCTACCCCCTGACCGCACCGCATACCGCGCTGCAGCATGGTAGTGCATGGCGTGTCGGTGCTCTGTTCACATGCACAGGCCGATCACGTTGGTGTGCGGCTTGGCGGTGCGCCCCTGCGCGCTGCTTTGTGCTCTAATTCGCCCCGAAGCGGGGGTACCGCGGCCCAGTGGCCAAGGTTGAGACAGTCCCTTCGAACCTGATCCGGTTGATACCGGCGTAGGGAAGCTTCGCATCTGCAGATGCATTGCGCCGTAGGGCCACCGTGCCCGGAGACCGCCCGCGATCCGTCCGTCGAGCGCCGCCGTTTCGTCCCTCCCATGCGAATCCCTCGCATAGAACCGCACAGTCCCTGTGCGGGGATTGAACCTAGGACGATGCCTTGATGAACGCACAGCTCTCCGCCCTGCAGCAACAGGCCCAGCAACTCTCCGAATCGGTCACGCGGCCGATTCCCGGCTCGCACAAGATCCACGTGCAGGGCTCGCGCAGCGACCTGCAGGTGCCGATGCGCGAGATCACGCTGACCCGCACGCCCACCTTGTTCGGTGGCGAAGAGAACGCGCCGGTCACCGTGTACGACACCTCCGGCCCGTATACCGATCCGGGGGTCGCCATCGACCTCTCCGCCGGCCTGCCCGCACTGCGCGCCGCCTGGGTGGCCGAGCGTGGCGATACCGAGGTGCTGGAGGGCCTGAGCTCGGTGTTCGGCCGCTCGCGTGAAACCGATGCCCGCCTGGATGCGGTGCGCTTCCCCGCGCGGTTGCAGCCACGCCGTGCACAGGCAGGCGCCAATGTCACCCAGATGCACTACGCACGCCGCGGCATCATCACGCCGGAAATGGAGTTCGTGGCGATCCGCGAGAACCAGCGCCTCGATGCGATCCGCGACGCCGCACTGCTGAAGCAGCATCCCGGCGAGTCCTTTGGTGCTTCGATCCCCAGGGTCATCACCCCCGAGTTCGTCCGCGATGAGATCGCCCGCGGCCGTGCGGTGCTACCCAACAACATCAACCACCCGGAAAGCGAACCGATGATCATCGGCCGCAACTTCCTGACCAAGATCAACGCCAACATCGGCAACAGTGCGGTGTCCTCGGGCATTGCCGAGGAAGTGGAAAAGCTGGTCTGGGCGATCCGTTGGGGCGGCGACACCGTGATGGACCTGTCCACCGGCAAGCACATCCATGAAACGCGTGAGTGGATCGTGCGCAACTCGCCGGTGGCGATCGGCACCGTGCCGATCTACCAGGCCCTGGAGAAGGTCGATGGCCGCGCCGAGGAGCTGAACTGGGCGATCTTCCGCGACACGCTGATCGAGCAGGCCGAGCAGGGCGTGGACTATTTCACCATCCACGCCGGCGTGCTGCTGCGCTACGTGCCGCTGACCGCCAAGCGCGTGACCGGCATCGTCTCGCGCGGTGGCTCGATCATGGCCAAGTGGTGCCTGGCCCATCACAAGGAGAACTTCCTCTACACGCACTTCGAGGACATCTGCGAGATCATGAAGGCCTACGACGTGACCTTCTCGCTGGGCGACGGCCTGCGCCCGGGCTGTATCGCCGATGCCAACGATGCCGCGCAGTTCGGTGAACTGGAGACACTGGGCGAGCTGACGAAGATCGCGTGGAAGCATGATGTGCAGACCATGATCGAAGGCCCCGGCCACGTGCCGATGCAGCTGATCAAGGAAAACATGGACAAGCAGCTGCGCGAGTGCGGTGAAGCACCGTTCTATACGCTGGGCCCGCTGACCACCGATATCGCGCCGGGCTACGACCACATCACCAGTGCGATCGGTGCGGCCATGATCGGCTGGTACGGCACCGCGATGCTCTGCTATGTCACCCCGAAGGAACACCTGGGCCTGCCCAACCGCCAGGACGTACGCGACGGCATCATGGCCTACCGCATTGCCGCCCACGCCTCGGACCTGGCCAAGGGCCACCCCGGCGCGCAGGTCCGCGACAACGCGCTGAGCAAGGCGCGTTTTGAATTCCGCTGGGAGGACCAGTTCCACCTTGGGCTGGATCCGGAGAAGGCCAAGGAATTCCATGACGAGACGCTGCCCAAGGATGCGCACAAGCTCGCCCACTTCTGCTCGATGTGCGGCCCGCACTTCTGTTCGATGAAGATCACCCAGGATGTGCGTGACTATGCGGCGGGGCAGGGCCTGGATGCGCAGCAGGCGTTGGAGGCCGGCATGGCCGAGAAGTCCGCGCAGTTCCGGGATCTCGGGGCGCAGGTGTATCGCCAGGAGTGAGGCACCGGCCGTGGCGGGGCGCGCCGCCACGGCCATCATCCGCCGGCGGCGTGATTCCAGCTAAGCTCGGCGCGACCAGGCAGGGGCGGGGACGACGATGGCGATAGCACGCAGCACCAAATGGCTGGCCATCGCGCGCCGGCATCCCTCTGCCTGGCTGTTGGCCGTGCAACTGCTCGGCGTGCTGCTGTATCCGGCAATGGACGAGGCCGGTGCCAGTCGCGCGCTGTTTGGTGCGTTCGGCATCGCCGTCCTCGGCCTGGCCTTGTGGGTGGTACGGCGCAGCCCGCTCGGCATGTGGGTGGCGCTGGTGCTGGCGATCCCCTCGGTGGTGTTCTCCATCTCCGGTGCTCTGTTGGACCGCCCGGCGCTGGTCACCACTGCGCAGCTGCTCGAATGCCTGCTGTACTTCTATACGGCTGGCAGCCTGATCGCCTACATGCTGCAGGACCACAAGGTGACCCGCGACGAGCTGTTCGCGGCGGGGGCCACCTTCACGCTGTTGGCGTGGGCATTCGCCTTCGCTTTCGCGGTGTGCCAGCAGTGGTACCCGGGCAGTTTCGTGGCGACCAGCGAGAGCGAACTGCGGACCTGGATGGAGTTGCTTTATCTGAGCTTCAGCTTGCTGTCCGGGGTCGGTTTGAGCGATGTGGTGCCCATCCATTCACAGGCGCGCGCGCTGGTGATGCTGGAGCAGTTCGCAGGCGTGATGTACGTGGCTTTGGTGGTCTCGCGGCTGGTGGGACTGACCATGTTGACCCGTGCACGAAACTGAATAAAAGATAAAAAATTCGCGCCAGAAGGCGCGAATGTTGACGCAATTTATGTGAATTCATCGGCGAGAGAGAGCCTGTTGTCGGCCGCACGCACAGGCGCGGTTAACCGGCATAGGCTAGTATTCGCGCGCCTCGGTGTTTTTGCGGTTTGCGCCGATGGCGTGTGCGGAATCTGGCGGTTCGTCTGGCGGTATCTATTGCGGCGACCGTGTGAATTCCAGTGGTTTTTTGTATTTTCCTCGTGTCCTGGATGATCAGCAACGACAGTGAGCGTCCTTCCGCCGATGTGATTCAGATCGGCGATTTCATCGTCACTCTCTCCTCGCGGGAAGTGATGAGCGAAGGCATGCGTCGTCCACGTCGACTGACACCCAAAGCATTGGGTGTTCTCAAGGCGCTGCTGCGTTCTCCAGGGGCGGTGGTCACCCGCGATGAACTGTTCGCGGAGGTCTGGCCGGACACGCTGCCGACCAACGACGTGCTGACCCAGGCGGTCACCCAGCTGCGCAAGGCCTTCGCCACTGATGACGATGCGGCCGAACCCTATATCGAGACCATTGCCAAGACCGGTTACCGCCTGCTGATGCCGGTCAGCGTGGTCGAGGATGCCGCACCTGTGTTGCTGCTCGAGCCCGAGCTGCAGCCGGCCTCCACGGGCGTGCTCGCCGCCGCGCACGTACCGGCGGCACTGCCGCATGCGCGGCCTCCGCAAGACCCGATCAAACGCCGTCGGCGGCGCATTCGCCGCTACGCGGTCATGGTCGTCGGGCTGGTGATGCTGGTGGCGCTGCTGGTGATGGCAGCCCTGCTGATGCAACGCGATCCGCCGGCCTCAGCGGTCGAGGCCGCGGTGGAGGATGGCACGCGGGTGATTGGTAGTCCTCAACGCCCGTATCGCCTGATTACCGCCACGGCAGGATTTGAAACCTATCCCACGCTGTCTCCGGATGGGTCGCAGATCGCCTATGAAGCCGATGTGCCCAGCCGACCGGGCAGCGTCATCAAGGTGCAGACCTCCGGTAACACGCCGGCACGCCTGCTGGTCGAGCCGCCCCCAGGCATGTCCGACCGCTTCCCGAGCTGGTCGCCCAATGGGCGTGAGATCGCGTTCGCCCGGTTCGGTCCGGCCGAAAGCTGCGAGGTGCTGATCGCCAGTGCGACGGGTGGGGCGGTGCGTCACGTGACCCGTTGCGACGGCACTGAGCTGCTCAGCTTCGACTGGACCCCGGATGGTCGCGGCCTGGTCTTCGGCTCGCTGTCCGGCCGGTATGCGCAGCGCGGCATCCGCACCCTGGACATCGCCAGCGGACGCTGGCAGCCGCTCCAATACGATATAGGCAGCGACAACTTCGAATATGCCCCGCGGTACTCGCCGGATGGGCGCTGGATCGTGTTCGTGCGCAATCCGCAGATCGGCGATCTGTGGCGCATGCCGGCTGAGGGGGGCAGCCCGGAGCAGCTGACCGATGACTCGGCGGAGATCCGGGGTTGGGCCTGGCGCGGCGACAGCCGCCATATCGTGTTCGGCCGCCGGGTCGACAGCGAATCGCGCCTGTATGAGCTCGATACCGATACGCGTGTCCTGCGCGACGTCGGTCTGGACGATGCGCAGTCCCCCACCGTGTCCCGGGCGAACGACATGCTCGCCTTCGTACACCGGCGCCCCCAGTTCGGCCTGTTCCGGGTGCCTGTGGAAGCCGGCGCGCTGGGTGTGCCGCAGCGCCTGTTCCCCTCGGGAGGACGTGACTCGCAGCCCATCGTGTCTCCGGACGGTCAGCAGATCGTGTTTTCTTCGGACCGCTCGGGCAGCTATGCACTGTGGTGGGCGGATCTGCAGCGGCCGGAGTCCTTGCGTCCGATCGAGGGCCTCAGGCCCGAAGCGCGCCAGGCCTCGGACTGGTCGCATGACGGCAAGCGCGTGCTGGTATTGGGGCGCGATGAGCATGCCAACCCCGGGATCTATGAGGTCTCCCCGCGCGATGAGCAGACCGTGCGTCTGCCCGTCCCGGTGCGCCAGCCATTGCAGGCGCTGTATGGCAGGGATCCGCTGCAGGTCCTGGTGGTGGAGCGCGACCGTGATGAGCGGATGCGTCTGTCGTTGTTCGATCGCAGCCTGACCCCTTGGCGACTCATCGGCAGCATCGAGGGCGTTTCCCAGGCGCGTTATGACGTCGCAGGCGAGCGCGTGTTGTTTACCCGGCTCTCGGCGGGGGGGCTGTGGCAGGCCGACGCTTCGCTGAGTTCGCAGAGCATCCGCCAGATCAGCGAAGACCGCCCCACGCGCTGGCGCTATCGCACCTGGACCGTGTCCGCGCAGGGGGCGATCGACTATCTCTCCAATCGATCCGATTGCGCCACGGTGTTCACCCGGATTGCGCAGCCGATCGCCGATCAGGAGCATTGCCTGGATGCAGGCCGCCTCAGCGCCAGCAATGGATTCAGCGCAGGACCCGGCGGGGAGGCCCTGTATGTGGCCCTGGCGGTGGCCGATGGCACCGACATCGGGGTGATGTCGCTCCCCGAACGCGTACCGTCGTTGTTTCCGGGGTTCGTCAAGTCCATGATTTTGAAAACAAAAAACCCTTCGTAACTTCTTCGTGGCGTTCTCGTCTCGAATTCGTATCAATCTCGCCAGGACGTCCTGAGGCAGCGGCCTGATTTGGCAAGACTGCAGGCCAGCAAAGGCAAACTCTCGGTGAAGTCATGCGTCAGCTCTCCCTGGCCGATCGCGGTCAAGCGCTCTCCCTGGACAAGGTCGTCGACGACGGTCCCTTGCCAACCTGTCTGGGTGTGGCCCGGTTGGGCAGTCTGCAAAGTCCTGGGACGACCTTCACTGTGTGGATCCAGTTGCGTGGCAGCGCGTGGGTCGAGTCCAAGGAAGGGCGGTTCCGCTTGCGCCAGCGTGAGTGGATCGCCTTCGAGAAGGAATCGCGCCCCATGGTCCAGGCCGGCCGCGACGGTCTGTGCATCGGGCTGAGCCTGGCGCCGGACGCGCTGCGCGCCCTGGGTGAGCTCACCGACTGCAGTCTCTACGCGGGTCGCGGCAGCATGAGCCGCAGCGACGCCCGCGTCGCCCTGCGCCTGTGGCGTGACGTCCTGGCCACCGGCCATCCTACCCAGGCCCTCCGCCCGGTGCTGCTGCATCTGGCCGCCCTGCAGCAGGGCATGGCGACTGGCGTGCAGCGCTGCCCGGGGCGCTCACGCAGCCGCAAACGCCAAGTCTTCGGACGCATGCAGCGCGCCCGTCTGTACCTCGAGGGCAACAGCCACCGTGTCGTGCGCATTGGTGAACTGGCCGAACTGACCAATTTCTCCAGCTGGTACCTGTCCAAGACGTTCCAGAGCCTCTACGCGGAAAGCCCGCAATCGCTTTCCGCCCGCCTGCGCCTGGAGCGCGCCGCCGATCTGCTGCGCGATACGGACATGATGGTCGGCGAGGTGGCGGCAGCGAGTGGATTTGACAACTGCTGCAGCTTTGCACGGGCGTTTCGAGCCCGCTTCGGACTGTCCGCGTCACGCTATCGTGAGGCCGGTGCGAATCTCTCGCCAGAGTCGGCAAAGTCTTCGGTTGTCTCACGCAAATAATTCACTGCAACGCAATCGTAACTTTCCGAGGCGTTTTTAACACGCTACTAACGTACCTCGGAGAGATAAATGAATTTTCGTACTCCCGCAGTGCGGCTGGGCCTTCTGCCCGCCGGCATTGCGCTTGCCCTGACGCCGGCCTTTGCTTCGGCGCAGGAAGCAAGCGGCACGACCGACCTGGACCGCATCCAGGTCACCGGCTCACGTATCCGTCAGGCCAGCACCGAGACCGCCCAGCCGGTGATCGCGCTGCAGCGCGCCGACATCGAGAAGCAGGGCTTCACCAGCGTCGCCGACATCGTCCAGAACCTGTCGGCCACCGGCTCGCCGGCCATCAGCCGCGCCGATGCGCTGTCCTCGGGTGAAGAAGTTGGCGGCCAGTACGTCGACCTGCGCAACCTCGGCCCGGAGCGCACCCTGGTGCTGCTCGACGGCAAGCGCATGGGCGTCAGCTCCGGCGGTTACACCGACCTCGCCTCGATCCCGACCTCGGTCGTGGAGCGCATCGAAGTCCTGACCGATGGCGCTTCGGCGATCTACGGTTCCGACGCGATCGCCGGCGTGGTGAACATCATCACCCGCAAGAACTTCGACGGCCTGGAAGCCAGCGTCTACAAGGGCCAGTACGGCCAGGGCGACGGTGACAAGACCACCTACAACTTCGTCTACGGCCAGACCGGCGATCGCGGCTCGATCACCCTCGGCGCCGAGTACAGCGAAGAAAAGCCGGTTCTGGCCAAGAACCGTCGCTACAGCGCCTCGGCCAACGGTTACCGCCATCCGGTGCCGACCGATGAGGACACCAACGGCTGGAGCGCGATCACCGAGAAGGGCGTGCTGGTTACCGATGATGGCAACTACGTCCTGAACCCGGGCGGCGCCTCGAACAACTTCGGCGACTACCACGAGCTGGGCAACGCCGATCTGTCCAACCCGTCGCAGCAGATGTTCCTGTCGACCGGCATCAAGCGTCGTTCGGTCTTCTCCAACGGCCAGTTCGATTTCACCGACAACATCCGCGGTACCGCCAGCGTCCTGTACACCGAACGCGAAGCGCTGCAGCAGATCGCCGGCTATCCGTACCGTTCGGCTGCCTACGACACCCAGATGGACGCCAACAGCGTCTTCAATCCGCTCGATACCGACGTTGATTTCATGCGTCGTACGTGGGAAGTGCCGCGTCAGACCAAGTCCGAGCTCAACACCTTCCGCTTCAGCGGCGGTCTGGAAGGCTCGTTCGAGTTCGCCGACAAGTACTTCGACTGGGATGTGGGCTACGTCTACAACCGCAACAAGGGCGTCAAGACCGGCACCGGCAATCTGTTCATTCCGAACGTGAAGAATGCCGTGGGTCCGTCGTACCTGGATGCGAACGGTGTTGCCCAGTGCGGTACCGCAGCGGCTCCGATCGCTGGCTGCACCCCGTGGAACCCGCTGCTGCCGTACGGCTCCACCGCCGACGGTTCGCTGTCCAACCCGGACCTGCAGAAGTACCTGTTCCTGCCGACCCACGACACCTCGCTGACCACCAGCAAGGTCTACAGCGCCAACCTGAGCGGCGCCATCGTGACCCTGCCGGCCGGCGACCTGTCCTTCGCGACCGGCTACGAGCACCGCGAAGAAGAAGCCGAGTACAACCCGGATGCGCTGCTGCAGTCGGGCCTGAGCACCGACCTGGCCGGTGCGCCGACCGCCGGTGGCTACAAGCTGGACGAGTTCTACCTGGAACTGAATGTGCCGATCCTCGCCGATCTGCCGTTCGCCAAGGAACTGTCGGTCGATATGGCCGGCCGTTACTCGGACTACAACACCTTCGGTGACACGTTCAACTCCAAGTTCGGCCTGAAGTGGAAGCCGATCGACGACCTGCTGGTCCGTGGCACCTATGCCACTGGCTTCCGTGCGCCGACCGTGGCCAACCTGTACGGTGGCACCTCGCAGAGCTTCGACAAGTACACCGACCCGTGCGACACCTCCTTCGGTGCAGCCGTGCGCAACCCCGAAGTCGCCGCCCGCTGCGGCGGTGCCGTGCCGGCCAACTTCCGTCAGGAAGCGTGCGGGGGGGGGGCTGGCCCCCGCCCCGGGGGCCCCGCGCCCGACCCCCACCAGTGCGGGGG
>NZ_JASCOO010000130.1:0-9836 GCF_029959485.1 Stenotrophomonas sp. PS02301 | reverse complement strand
GCACTACCCTGTGCTGCACCGACCAACGGTCGGTGCCTGCCGGCGGGGTGGCGTACCGGGCGGTGTGGCTTACCCGGCGTGCTGCATGATGCTTTCGGCAAGCACTGCCACCTGGCGCAGCACGTCGTTGCGGCCGGCATCGTCCACCGTCGCGCCCTGCAGGTAGCTGGTCAGCACCCACGGTGCACCGCCGGCGAGCGGCCACAGAATGGCGATGTCATTGGTGGTGTCCTCGCCATTGCTGCCGGTCTTGTCACCCACCCGCCACGCCTTGGACAATCCGGCGCGCAGCCGTGTATCGCCGGTTTCGTTGTCGATCAGCCAGTCGGCCAGCTGCTGTTTCGAGGCGGGCTTGAGGACGTCACCGAGCACGAAGCGCTGCAGGCTGGCGGCCATCGCGGCCGGGCTGGTGGTATCGCGCGGGTCGCCCGGGGCGAAGCGGTTCATCTCCGGCTCGAGCCGATCATTACGGGTCACGGCATCGCCATTGGCACGCAGGAAGGCGGTCACGCCGGCCGGCCCACCCACCATGCCCAGCAGCAGGTTCGCGGCGGGGTTGTCGCTGGTGATCATGGTCGCCCGGCACAGGTCGCGCACGGTGACGTCCTTGCCGATGTGCCGCGTGGTCACCGGCGCATGCGAGAGCATGTCCTGCTGGCGCACGGCCACGCGCCGGTCCAGCGAGAGCCTGCCCTGGTCGGCCAGGTGCAGCACTGCGGCGGACAATACGAACTTGAACGTGCTGCACATCGGGAAGCGTTCGTCCTGCCGGTTGCCGGTGCGCCAGCCGGTGCCGGTGTTGAGCAGGGTCACGCCGAGGCGCCCGCCGCTTGCTACTTCCAACGCGGCGAAGTCTTTCGCCGCGACGGCAGGTTTCGGCGCGGGCAGCGGCGTCTTGGCGAAGGCGGTGGTGGCCATTGCAGACGCGGCGGCCGCGCCGGTCCATTGCAGGAACTGTCGTCGAGCGATCATGGGGTTCTCCTTGGCGAAGGCCTGAGTATTGGCAGGTTGCCGCGCCTCCACCAGCGAGGATTTTCAGCGGAAGTCATTACTTGACCTCATACCTCTTGGCATTCCCCCCGGGAATGAACGCGGAAAATGGCGTCATCTGCGGAAGTCGCTCGCCGCAGCTGCCCCTCGGTGCGAAGATGCATCACTCCTGCTCACGGCTCGCCCCATGCTCCGCCCCCAGCTGCCGCTCAACGCCCTGCGCGCCTTCGAGGCTGCCGCCCGGCACCAGAATTTCACCCGTGCCGCCTTGGAACTGTGCGTCAGCCAGGCCGCGCTGAGCCATCAGATCCGGGCGCTGGAGGACCGGCTGGGCGTGTCGCTCTTCACCCGGTTGCCGCGCGGGGTCGCCCTGACCGATGAAGGCGCCCGCCTGTATCCGGTGCTCAACGAGGCCTTCGACCGCATCGCGGTGAGCCTGGACCGGTTCGTCGGCGGGCATTTCCGGGAGGTGTTGAGCGTGGGCGTGGTCGGCACCTTCGCCACCGGTTGGCTGCTGCCGCGCCTGGGGGATTTCAACGCGCGCCATCCGGATATCGAACTGCGCCTGCAGACCCACAACAACCGCATCGATCTGGCCGGTGAAGGGCTGGACCTGGCGATCCGGTTCGGTGATGGCGATTGGCAGGGGCAGGTCAGCGATGCCGTACTGGATGCCCCGTTTGCGCCGCTGTGTGCACCTGCGTTGGCACGTACGCTGCGGCAGCCGCGCGACCTGGCCAACGTGGCGTTGTTGCGCTCCTACCGCAGCGATGAGTGGCCACGCTGGCTGCAGGCCGCTGGCGCGCCGGAACTGGACGCGCGTGGGCCCGTGTTTGATTCGTCCCTGACGCTGGCCAGTGCCGCCGCCGCAGGTGCGGGCGTGGCGCTGTTGCCGTTGAAGATGTTCGAGCAGGATCTTGCCCAAGGGCGCTTGATCCAACCCTTCGCGCAGACCCTGGACCTGGGCAGGTATTGGCTGACGCGGCTGCGCTCGCGCAGCGAGAGCGATGCGGCGCGGCGGTTCCGGGAATGGCTGGAAACCCGGTAGATCCACGCCATGCGTGGATAACGCAATGCCGGAACGGAGCGCATCCAGGCACGGCGTGGATCTACACGGGATGCGGCACGTACCAGCGTGCCGCATCACTCGCCGCGATCAGGCGTCCAGCAATTCCATCCACGTCTGCTCGGCCTTGCTGAGCAGGGTGGCGGTCGCTTCGCGGTCACGGCCAAGCACGGCCATGCGGGTCGCATCGGCGTAGTTGGAAGGATCGGCCAGCTGGCGGTCCAGATCGGCCAGCAGCGCTTCCAGCTCGCCCACCTTGGCTTCGGCAGCGGCCAGCTTGTGCGGGTTGGCCGGCTTGCGCGCGGGCAGCGGCGGAGTCGGCGGCGCCGGCTCCGGGGCGGCCGCGGCCATCTTCTGCTTGGTGCCCTGCGCGGCCGGACGCGAACGCAGCCACGCCGCGTAGGCATCCAGATCGCCGTCGAACGGTTCGACCACGCCATCGGCCACACGCCAGAACGTGTCGCAGACCAGACCGATCAGATGGCGGTCATGCGAGACCATCACGATCGCGCCTTCGAAGTCGGCCAACGCTTCGGCCAGCGCTTCGCGCATTTCCAGATCCAAGTGGTTGGTCGGTTCGTCGAGCAGCAGCACGTTCGGCTGCTGGTAGGCGATCAGTGCCAGGGCCAGACGCGCACGTTCGCCGCCGGAGAAGCCGTCCACCGGTTCAAACGCGCGGTCGCCGGCGAAGTTCCACTTGCCGAGGAAATCGCGGAAGGACTGGTTCGGTGCATCCGGGGCCAAATCGCGGAAGTGCTCCATCGGCGACTGCCCTTCGTGCAGCGACTCCACCGTGTGCTGGGCGAAGTACCCGATGCGCAGGTCCGGATGCGCGGCACGCTCGCCGCTGATCGGGTCCAGTTCGCCCACCAGGGTCTTCACCAGGGTGGTCTTACCGGCACCGTTCGGGCCGAGCAGACCGATGCGCTGGCCGGCTTCCAGGCCGAAGCCCACGTTGTGCAGGATCACCGAATCGGCGCCGTAACCGGCCTCGACATGGTTCAGGCGGATCAGCGAGAACGGCAGTTTGGCCGGCGGCGCGAACTCGATGCGGAACTCGCGCTCGGCACGCACCGCTTCGGTGCCGGCCAGCTTGGCCAGGCGCTTCATGCGGCTCTGCGCCTGCGCGGCCTTGCTGGCCTGCGCCTTGAAGCGATCGATGAAGCTCTGCAGATGCGCGCGCTCGGCCTGTTCCTTGTCGTGGGCGAGCTGCTGCTGGCGCAGCTGTTCGGCGCGCTGGCGCTCGAAATCGGTATAGCCGCCGACGTACAGCTTGGCACCGCCACCGTGCAGGTGGAGGGTGTGGGTGGCCACGTTGTCCAGGAACTCGCGGTCATGCGAGATCAGCAGCAGGGTGCCCGGGTACTTGAGCAGCCACTGTTCCAGCCAGAACACGGCGTCCAGATCCAGATGGTTGGTCGGTTCGTCGAGCAGCAGCAGGTCGCTGG
This sequence comes from Stenotrophomonas sp. PS02301, assembly GCF_029959485.1. Taxonomy (NCBI): domain Bacteria; kingdom Pseudomonadati; phylum Pseudomonadota; class Gammaproteobacteria; order Lysobacterales; family Lysobacteraceae; genus Stenotrophomonas; species Stenotrophomonas sp. PS02301. Next base: position 6,332 of record NZ_JASCOO010000130.1, on the reverse strand, counting down.
GCATCATCAGCGCGCGCGCCAGGTTCAGGCGCACGCGCCAGCCGCCAGAGAACGAGGAGACCGCGCGCGAGTGGGTCTCGGCCGGGAAGCCCAGGCCGTGCAGCAGCTTGCCGGCGCGCGCTTCGGCGTCATACGCGCCGATCTCGGCCATACGCTGGTGGGCGGTGGCCACCGCTTCCCAGTCTTCACGCGCTGCGGCCTCCGCCTCTTCACGCATGACGGCGGCCACCTCGGTGTCGCCCTCCAGCACGAACTGCAGCGCCGGATCGGGCAGCGACGGGGTTTCCTGGGCCACGCTGGCGATGCGGATCTTGCCGGGCAGATCCACGTCGCCCTTGTCCGCCTCCAGCTCGCCCTTCACGGCGGCGAACAGGCTGGACTTGCCGGCGCCATTGCGGCCGACCACGCCGACGCGGTACCCCGCATGCAGGGTCAGGTCGACGTTGGACAACAGCAGCCGCTCGCCACGGCGCAAGGCGAAGTTACGAAGGGAAATCATCTTGGGGGTCCATATAACGGAATGGAATGTGCTCGTGAGCACCTTTCCTGCGACGTAATTCTAGCGTTAACGAATACTTGACGCGCCCCGGGATGCGCGGCAGGCCTCGTTTCTCTCTCCCACGACCCTGCCTGCGCTTCCCCGGGACCCTCCTGTCGAATCGAACGCCTCACGTAAATGGTTGCTTCTGCAACGTTTTTTACGAAATTGGCGAAAATTTGACAAGCGATGAATATCCCGTTAATCCGTCTATTGCGCACCGCAACAACCGCCTTCGCTGACCCGATCCTCGAGGTCGTGATGTCGCTTTGGTGCAGCACCGCCACTACCGGAGCCACATCCTGATGAACCGCAAGACCAGTACGCTCGCCGCCGCCGTAGCTGTCGCGCTCGGTATGTCCAGCTTCGCCGCCACCGCCCAGGACGCCCCTGCCCGCACGGCGGCCAACACCCTGGACACCATCATCGTCACCGGCACCCGCGTGGCCGACCGCACCGTGGCCGAGTCCCAGTCGCCGATCGACATCATCACCCCCGAGGCGCTGCAGTCCACCGGCACCACCGAGCTGGCCACCGCGCTGGCCCGCGCCCTGCCCTCGCTGAACTTCCCGCGCCCGGCGCTGACCGATGGCACCAGCGGCATCCGCCCGGCGCAGCTGCGCGGCCTCTCCCCGGACCAGGTGCTGGTGCTGGTCAACGGCAAGCGCCGCCACACCTCCGCGCAGATCAACGTCAACGGCAGCATCGGCCGTGGCTCGTCGGCCGTGGACATCAACGCGATTCCGATCGCCTCGATCGAGCGCGTGGAAGTGCTGCGCGACGGCGCCTCGGCGCAGTACGGCTCGGACGCCATCGCCGGTGTAATCAACATCGTGCTCAAGGGGTCCTCCTCCGGCGGCAGCCTGGCGCTGGATGCCGGCCAGTACTCGGCCGGTGACGGCAACAAGTACCAGCTCTCCGGCGACACCGGTATCGGCTTCGCCGACGGCCGCGGCAGCGTGCATGTGGCCGGCCAGATCGTCCAGCAGGACGAGAGCAACCGCGCCGGCCCCTACCAGGGCACCGCGCCCAACACGGGCAACTTCCCGAACATCGGCCAGACCACCTTCGTGGTCGGTGACCCGCAGGTGGATGCGACCGCGGCCTCGGCCAATGCCAGCTTCCAGTTCAGCGACCACGTCTCGGCCTACGCCACCGCGATGGCCAGCAACCGCGACATCACCTCGTTCGCGTTCTACCGCTCGCGCAACAACAGCAACCAGGGCCCGCTGCTGGCGCAGACCTACCCGGACGGCTTCGTGCCGGAGATCAATCAGTACTCCAAGGACCGCTCGCTGGTCGCCGGGGTCAAGGGCGATACGGACAGCGGCTGGAACTGGGACGTCAGCTACAACTACGGCGCCAACAAGATCGATTTCCACACCCGCAACAGCATCAACTACGCGCTCGGCGTGAACAGCCCGCGCTCGTTCTACGATGGCGCGCTGGAGTACACCCAGAACATCGTCAATGCCGATGTGACCAAGACCCTGGACTGGGGCCTGGCCTACCCGGTCACGCTGTCCTTCGGCGGTGAATACCGCAAGGAAAAGTGGGAGCAGTCCGCCGGTGAACTGAACTCCTATACCGGCAGCGGTGCGCAGGGCTTCGGTGGCTTCACCCCACTCAACGCGGTGGATGCCGACCGCGACAACTACGCCGTCTATGCCGGCCTGGAAGCCGACCTCACCGACAAGTTCTCCGCCGGTGTGACCGGCCGCTATGAGGATTACTCGGACTTCGGCGACAAGTTCTCCGGCAAGCTCTCCGCACGCTACGCCTTCACCGACAAGGTCGCCCTGCGCGCCACGGCGTCGAGCGGCTTCCGCGCGCCGTCGCTGGCCCAGCAGAGCTACCAGGCGGTGACCAGCACGATCATCAACGGCGTGTTCGTCGAACGCGGCACCTTCCCGACCACCAGCCCTGCCGCGCAGGCCCTGGGCGCCAGCCCGCTGAAGGCCGAAAGCTCGACCTCCTACAGCCTGGGTCTGGTACTGCAGCCGGTGGATCGCCTGTACCTGACCGTGGATGCGTACCAGATCGACATCGACGACCGCATCGTCTTGTCGACCAACATCACCACCAATGACGCCGCCAATGCGCTGCTGGCCAACCTGGGTCTGCCGGGCGTCACCGCGTTCTCCTACTTCACCAACGGCGTGGACACCCGCACCCGCGGTGTGGATGCGGTCTCCAGTTACACGATTCCCTTCGCCGCCAGCTCGCTGGAGCTGACCGCCGCCTACAGCTACAACGAGACCGAGGTGAAGAAGTTCATCGCCTCGCCGGCGGTGTTCGGCGCGCTGGGCATCACCCAGTCGCTGATCGGCCGCGACGAGATCGGCCGCATCGAGGACAGCTACCCGCGCGACAAGACCATCCTCAGCGGCACCTGGCGTTCGGACCGCTGGGACCTGAACCTGGCCGCCACCCGCTACGGCTCGTTCACGGTGCGCAACTCGGCTACCGCCCTGCGCGACCAGACCTACGACGCCTCGTGGGTGCTCGATGCCTCGGCCAGCTACAAGCCGAGCGAGAACTGGACCCTTACCCTGGGCGCGGACAACATCCTGGACGAGTACCCGGACCGCACCGTGGACCTGCAGAACTCCACCTGGGGCATGCTGCCGTACAGCAACTACTCGCCGTATGGGTTCAACGGCGCCTATGTGTACGGTCGCGTGACGTACAAGTGGTAACCCAAGGTAGTGCCGGCCGCTGGCCGGCAACCTCCTGATAAACCCCATGCCCCGGTTCGCCGGGGCATGTGCGTTCTGGCCGCAGGAAACCGGGATTCCGCGCATTCACCGTTCAACCCACGGGCTGTCCTGGACAGCACATGACCTGACCACGGGGACATAGCAGCATTGCGGCCATCGATGTTTGCCCGGACCGGCCGCATCGGTGAAAATCGGGGTACCCCCCCTCTTTGCGAGCCCCGATGCACCATGACACCGACCTGATCAACATCGTTGCCGTTGGCCTTGGGCTCGCCTTCATTTTCGGCGCGCTGGCCAACAAGCTGCGTTTGTCTCCCCTGGTCGGTTATCTGAATTGCAGGCATCTGCGTAGGTCCGTTCACCCCCGGCTTCGTCGCCGACCAGGCACTGGCCAACCAGCTGGCCGAGATCGGCGTGATGCTGCTGATGTTCGGGGTCGGCCTGCATTTCTCGCTCAAAGACCTGATGGAGGTCAAAGCGATCGCCATCCCGGGTGCGATCGGCCAGATCCTGGTCGCTACCCTGCTCGGTTGGGGCCTGGCGGCGTTGATGGGCTGGCCGGTGATCTATGGCGTGGTATTCGGTTTCTCGCTGGCCACCGCCAGTACCGTGGTGCTGCTGCGCGCGATGGAAGAACGGCGCCTGCTGGAAACCACGCGCGGCAAGATCGCCATCGGCTGGCTGATCGTGGAAGACCTGGCCTGCGTCTTGGCGCTGGTGATGATGCCGGTCCTGGCCGGCGTGTTCGGGCCCGATGCGGCCAATGAAACCCATACCGTCGGCAGCGTGCTGGCCAGCATCGGCTGGACCTTCGTGCAGCTGGGCCTGTTCGTGGCGGTGATGCTGGTGGTCGGGCGCCGGGTGATTCCGTGGATCCTGGAGCGCATCGCCGGCACCGGTTCGCGCGAGCTGTTCACCCTGGCCGTGCTGGCCATCGCACTGGGCGTGGCGTTCGGCTCGGCGATGCTGTTCGGCGTGTCGTTCGCACTCGGCGCGTTCTTCGCCGGCATGCTGCTCAACGAATCCGAACTGAGCCACAAAGCCGCCAATGATTCACTGCCGCTGCGCGATGCGTTCGCGGTGCTGTTCTTCGTCTCGGTCGGCATGCTGTTCAACCCGGCCATCCTGATCGAACACCCGTGGCAGGTCCTGGCCACCGCGGCGATCATCATGTTCGGCAAATCCGCCGCTGCGTTCGTGATCGTGCGCGCGTTCGGCCATCCGACCGGTACCGCACTGACGATTTCCGCCAGCCTGGCGCAGATCGGCGAATTCGCCTTCATCATTGCCGGCCTCGGCGTGACGCTGGGGATCCTGCCGCCGACCGGTCAGGCGCTGGTGCTGGCCGGTGCGCTGATCTCGATCATGCTCAACCCGCTGGTGTTCGGCCTGCTCGACCGCTGGCTGCTGAAGCATCAGGAAACCGCCCCCACCACGGTGGAGACGGAATTGCCGCCGGGCCCGTCGCTGGACCTGCACGACCATGCCATCGTGATCGGCTACGGCCGCGTCGGCAGCGCGCTGGCGCAGGTACTGCGCGACCGGGGCGTGCCGGTGATGATCATCGACGACAACAAGGAACACGTCGCCGAAGCGCACGCGGCCGGCCTGCCCGGTATCCGCGGCAGTGCCGCCTCCGACCGCGTGCTGGCCGAAGCGCATCCCGAGCGCGCCAAGATCGCCGTGCTGGCGATCCCGCAGCCGCTGGAAGCCGGTGAAACGTTGGCCAAGCTGCGCGCGCTCAACCCCGGCCTGACCCTGCTGGCAAGGGCGCATAGCGATGCCGAGGTGAAGCACCTGCTCGCCCACGGTGCCGATGGCACGGTGATGGCCGAGCGCGAACTGGCCTACTCGCTGGCGGAGATGGTGATGTCCACCCCGCCGTACCGCACGATGGGGCAGCAGCACAGCATTCCAGTGGTGTGAGGGGCGCTACGCGACCGGCACGCAGATATCCGCACGCAGGATCGCCTCAGGGACCTCTTCCGGATCGTCGAGGTAGTGGTAATACAGCTCGACGTCGCGCAGCGTGTGGCCGCTCTCGGGCAGCCAGTCGCGCAGCAGCGCATCGGTGGCGGCCTCCAGCCCTGCGTAACTGCCCACATGGCGCAGCACGGCATACGTGCCACCGCCCAGCGTCAGCGCACGCAGCGGGGCTGGTAGCGCCTGCGGCGTGCGCCCGAACCCCATTGCACAATCGAACACGCATTCCTGCGCCGGCGCGTCGCGGTGGTCCGTCCGTGCGATGCCGACCAGCTGCTGCAACTGTTCGGCCCATCCCTGCTCCGCCGCCCAGGTGAAGATCTCGCCGAAGGCCTGATCCAGATCATCGAAGGCCCCTTGCGTGCGCAGCGCCACCACATCGAAAGGCTCCAGCGTGGTCACCGTAACTTGCAACGGCACCGTCCCGTCCGCGTGATCGCCCGCCGGCAGCGACAGGCGCTGCTGCCAGTGGCTGCGCAGCCAGGCATCCTCACGCAACGTGCTCGGCGTGGCATCCAGCGTTTGGCGACAGGCACGGGCCAGCGCCTGCGGGCTTTCATAGCCGACGTTCAAGGCGACCTCGGTGACCCGGCTCTCGGCCTGGCCGAGCAGCGTCAGCGCCTGCAGCAGACGCAGGCGCGCCACGGTGCGCCCGGGCGTTTCGCCGGTCAGCGCGCGGTACAGGCGATGGAAGTGGAACGGCGACTGGTGCGCGATCGCGGCCAGTGCCTCCAGATCGGGCAAGGGATCGCCAGCGCGCAGGCACGCCTGCAGATGGGCGATGACACGATCGATACCGTGGCGCTGGCGTACCTGGGCAATGCGGCGCATGGCGGGCTCCCTCTCTAGGTGATGCTCAGCCTGCGCCGTGCCCCGCGCCTGCGCGTGGCCGATCTTGCGCAGTTGGGGGATCGTCAGCCGATCCTAACCCCGCGCGTAGAGCCACGCCATGCGCGGCCCTACCCCCATGGCAGAGAATCCATGGCGCCATGGCAAAACCCCCACGGCGGCCGGCCCGCACCGGCCGCCGTGGGTCCCACCTCTACGCCTTGGCCAACGCCTGCTCCAGGTCCGCCAGCGGGTCGTCGATG